>CAZNOE010000655.1:0-3926 GCA_964574525.1 uncultured Bifidobacteriaceae bacterium | reverse complement strand
GATTAACAGCGCCCGGCGCATCCAGAAGACGCTGGCCCCGTAGCGCGCTTGGGCCCTCCGGCGCGTAGCTCAACTCAGATCTTTTAACCATTTCAACCTCTTTCCTCGTGATCGCTTTAGCTGATACTCAAGCCAGCGGGCAGCTTCACGGCTTTCACAGCGACTCAATTTGATTATCCTCCACGGCCGGTGTTGTCGAGTAGAGGGCACGCGGCCAGCATTATGATCGGCTAGTCGGGTCTCGATATCATGGGTCTGGCCTACATAGACGCGCGAGTTCACATTGCTGTGTATTGCATAAACGTAGAACATTACCTTTGGCCTACGGGGCGGAGCCGCACCGCGTGATCAAAGAGACCGCGCGATTCCAGCGGGCAATGCTCCAAGCGGAAGGTGTCGTCCATTATCAGGATAACATCCACATCATTCGGCTCCGCCTTGGCCGTCACGTAACTGCCGAAAACAATAAATCGCTTCAGACATCCCGTGCGCCTGCCGAGTTCGTAAATGTGAGCCAGTCGCCGCGTGCACGCACTTCGTTGATCGTTTCCCGCGCCAAAGTGCCGTAAGACCTCGGCTAAACTGGCGCGATGGACACCAGCAGGCAAATCACCAGACGCCTCAAACTTCGGCAACATAAACTTTCGACCGCCCTCGTAATTCCTCGGTCAGCCGGCTATTTCAGTTCTCCACATTTCAGCTTTCAGCTTTTCCTTTTAGATGACATCCGCGAAGGTGCGTTCCATTTTGCGGAAATACCAGATGCCTGTGGCACAAAGGACAACGGTGACAAATACTGAAAAGCTGAAACTCGAAAGCTGAAATGGTGATTGGCCGCGAAGCAAACACCACCGGAAACCATCAATGACGCCGACCATCGGGTTGAGCGCGTAGAGCAATTGCCATTTCTCCGGCACAATCGAGCTGCTAAAGCCCACGGGAGAGATGTAAAGCCCGAATTGAACGACGAACGGAATGATGTAGCGAAAATCCCGGTACTCGACATTCAAGGCGCAAAGCCAAAGGCCCAGCCCGAATGACGCCCCAAAAGCCAAAAGAATGAAAGCCGGCAGCAGCAGGAGCCGCCAGTCGGGCGCGAATTGATACCAGAGCATCATCGCCACCATCAGCGCCAACGTGATGAGAAAATCCACGAAGCTGGTGATGACCGAGCCGGCGGGGACGATCAACCGGGGGAAATAAATCTTGGAAATGAGGTTGGCGTTGCCGATGAGGCTGTTGCTTGATTCGCTGAGGGCCGTGGAAAAAAACTGCCAGGGCAACATGCCGGCCATGACGAGCAAGGCATACGGCACCGCTCCGGGCGCGGGGAGTTTGGCGATGCGACTGAAGACGAGGGTGAAAACGACCACCGTCAGAAATGGCCGGATGACCGCCCACGCGATACCCACGACCGTCTGCTTGTACCGGACAAGGATGTCGCGCCAGGCGAGAAAATAAAACAATTCGCGATAACGCCACAAGTCGCGCCAATAATTGCGTTCCGCGCGGCCTGCTTCAATTATGATGGTTTCGGTCATCCTCTATCTGATTTGAGCTTTCAGCTTTTTTCTTGAGCGTGCTTTCAACTTTCAGCTTTTCAACCCTGATCCTCTATCTGCCATCTTCAATCTCCAATGGGTTGATTTCAGCATTTCCCTTCGCCTCTTTGGCCACGGTCAGCAGATATTGGCCGTACTCGCCGCGAGCCAGCGGTTGCGCCAGCGCCACAAGCTGCTCGCGCGTGATAAACCCTTTCCGAAAGGCGATCTCCTCAGGACAGCAGATTTTCAACCCCTGCCGTTTTTCAATCGTGGCGATGAAGTTGCCGGCATCGAGCAACGATTCGGGCGTGCCCGTATCCAACCAGGCAGTACCGCGCCCCAGGAGTGTGACCGCAAGCTGGCGCCGGTTCAGATAGACGGTGTTCAAGTCAACAATTTCATACTCGCCGCGGGCCGAAGGCTTCAGGTCGCGAGCGTACTCAACGACGTGCCTGTCATAAAAATAGAGACCGGGAACGGCATAATTGGATTTCGGCCGTTCCGGCTTCTCTTCCAACGAAATCGCCCCGCCGCCGCCGTCAAGTTCGACGACCCCGTAGCGCTGCGGGTCTTTGACGTAGTGGGCGAAAATCCGCGCGCCAGTTGTCAACTCCGCCGCATCCGTCATGAGTTGGGTGAGGCCGTCGCTGTAAAAGATGTTATCGCCCAGAATGAGGCAAACCGGTGAATGGCCGATAAAGTCCGCCCCGATCAAGAAAGCCTGCGGCAGGCCGTTTGGTGCCGGTTGCGGAGCGTAGGCCAGCGAAAGCCCCCATTGGGAGCCATCGCCCAGCAGACGCTGAAAATGCGGCACGTCATGCGGGGTGGAGATCACCAGGATTTCTCGAATGCCCCCAAGCATCAGCACCGAGAGCGGGTAATACACCATGGGCTTGTCGTAAACCGGCATGAGCTGTTTGCTCAGGACCGAAGTGATCGGATACAATCGGGTTCCCGCGCCGCCAGCCAGAATGATTCCTTTCATAGGATGCATCTCAAACGTTGAAACGCGGACATATCAAATGCTGAAAACAGAAACATCCTCAAATTCTGAATCGCTGACACGCTGACATTCTGAAATACCAACATCTTTTCCAAATTTCAGATTTTCAGCTTTCCAGATTTTGAAACGACCCTTCGCCTTTTCCACGATGCCATCGCGGAGGGCCAGACTAAAGAATAGGATCGGACTCCCGACGGCCATCCCAGCAACGCAGTATCTCCACAGTCTGTGACTCAGGCTGCACCCGGTAAAACACCTTGAAGTATTTCTTTACGATAAATCGTCGGACGCCCGGACGTTGACGAACTTTGGGGTGACGTTCGGGAAAGAAACTCAGGCTTTCACCAGTCTGGATGATCAGCAGGCCCAGTTTCTGCGCGGCCAGGGGATTGTGAATGGCAATCAACCTGACGATTCGTTCAAGGTCGGCCAGAAAGGTGTCCTTGAAGATTACTTTGAAATCCATTCGTCCAACCGCGCCCGAACCTGGCGACCCGCATGTCCCTGACCGGGAGTCGCGTCGGCCCGGGCGATGGCTTCGTCCAGTGCAGTCAAGAGGCGCGGGTCACTCTCATCGCACTCGTTGGCCCCGTCCGTGTGTCTTTCCTTTTCCACAAAGGTCGTCCACGACTTTAAGGCGAGGCGGCGGAGTTCATCCGGGTCCAACTTGTCCAATTCAGCTTCAATTTCGGCAAGACTCATTCCGGTATCAGGATACACTGACATTTCTGAAATACTAACATCTTCTTCCAAATCTCGGATTTTCAGCTTTTCAGCTTTCCAGATTTCAGCTTTTGACTTTCGCTCAGTATTTGAGCCGATAATACGCGTACTTGAGCACTTCGTTCTGGAAGGCGACGATGCCCTGCTCGTGCTGCCACCAATCCTCGGTTTTGTATTCGCGCACCGGAACGGCCCGCACAAACACCTGAATCCCATCGGCGCCGAGTTGCTTGCGAAAGAGCCAACCTACCCGGCGCGTATGAAAGACATCGGTAACAATGATGACGGATTTATAGTGGTTCGTTCCGGCCCAGTCGCGAACTGCGATGGATTCCTCGTAGGTGTTCATCGCATCATGGCCCGTAACGGCAATGTTCGTTTTGGGAACACCCTGTTTTAGAAGAATTTGTTCGGTAACGTCCGCCTCGGACGACCTGATTCCCATCGTCGAAGTTGGCCCGGAGTTGGGCTTCACGATCAGAATCTTCAGGGCGAGCGCTTGCTGATACAAGCGCGCGGCTTCGAACGGCCGGGTTTCAATTCCACCACCGAGGATAACAATGGCATCGGCACGCACCAAGGGATCGTCAACAATCCAGGCTTTCGCCAATCCGACCAGGAGCGGAGCGCGGAACAGCCAGGCGACTGCAAGGAGC
>CAZNOE010000654.1:0-3930 GCA_964574525.1 uncultured Bifidobacteriaceae bacterium | reverse complement strand
TCCGTCAACCGCACTGACTTGGCGCTGCGTTCCAAAAGCAAAAAGCCGAGTTCATTCTCCAGATCGCGGATCTGTCGGCTCAGCGCCGGCTGCGACACGTGGAGCTTCAGCGCAGCGCGTGAGACGTTTTCCTGTTCGGCCACGCCGATGAAATAGCGGAGATGACGAAGTTCCATGCGCGGTGAGCATACACAGGTGAAAAACGATGATGCAACAACGTGAAAAGGAAGGTTGAGTCCCCGCCGATTTTGGGCCAGAACACGGGCATGGCAATGCTATCGCTAACCGACGAGCAGGTGGTTCAGTTGGTGAAACAACTGCCGCCGCAAAGCAAGCAACGTGTCCTCACGGACCTCACCGCCGAGCGAGACCAGTGGTGGCAAACTGCAGGCCGCGAAGGCGAGCGCGACATGCGCCGGCTCGCGGCAGCGCGCGGCCTGGACTGGGACAAGATGACGGAAGCGCAGCGCGAAGTCTTCGTGGACGACCTCCTGCATGAATCGTGAATGCGATTCCTCGCGTCGTCTTCGACACAAACATTCTCTTTTCCGCGGTCGGCTGGCTGGGTAATCCTCATCAATGCGTTCAGGCGGCCCGTCAGGGCCTCGCTGAACTCGCTGAAAAGCTTCAACTCAAACGCGGCCTTGACGCGCAGAAGGCGACAGAAATCACCGATGAAATTCGCGCCTTCTCCAAGGTCATCACGATCCCGGGCACGTTGAGCCAAAACCCACTCATCAACCGGGGGTTGAAATGTGACGATCTTTGGCAACAGCCTCCAGCAACTGTTCAATAGTGTGTTCCAGCCGCGCAAAAGATCTCAACTTCTTGGCCCGAACGAACTGGAAATCGAGCAGTTCAGTCAAAGCACTCTGATCTCGCGTTGGCCGATAACTCACACAGTTCTGCTCGAGCCAGCCCTTGCCGCGCGATTCGTGGTCGCCAGAGGGAAGTCTCACATGCTTGGGAAGGATGCTGCGTCCGTCACGCAACGTGCGTCCCGCGAAGGACTCTGCACCAGCAACGAGCCAGGTCTCATACTCGGAACATGCGAAAACAACGCTGAGGGAAAATAGCTTTCCAGCACCCGCTTGGGCAGCGGCAGCCGCCATTATCTTGGCTGCGGCGGCGGCGCAAAAGTCGGTCGCTGAACCGGCAGGAAACTTTTTGGCGTCGCCGTCATAAACCGCCAAGACACCTCCAACTTCACGCCTACGCGCAGCGAGAGTGACACGAGCCACCCATTGCGAGAAGTCAGGTCTTTGATTCTCCCTGTCCCATCTCACCAAACGATTGGGGCTGGTACGAATAACGTCACGGTCAAGATAGAACACATCGCCAGCGTTCTTCTCCTGCAAGAGTTTCGCTATGAGAATTGGAAGCGCGGAGACCTCGCCGTGACCTTCGCCGAGGAGAACCAAGCGCTTCATGCTGGCTGTAGCGCTTTGGTTTCGTCCAACCTCGCTCGATCCACAGTCAGTAACTCTCCGGTGGTGAGAAGATGATCTTTGATCGCTTGCGCTTGTTCTGTGGCTACGCGGCCCACGAGCGTTTTTCCGTCGCGCATGTCCACCGCGCGCACATTGTCCACATCGAAAGAATCCAAGAGAATTGGGTTGTGAGTCGTGAGAATCACTTGACCGCGGTTCTCCCGAGGTGCTGCCTTAAACTCGTCTGCCAACAAGGACAAAGCTCCTGGAAAAATCGCGTTCTCGGGCTCCTCAAACACGAGCGTCAACTTTGACGGCGTCTGGTACAGTGCCAGCAAATGGGCATAAAAGCGTCGCAAACCATCCGACTCCTGATCTAAGGACAGCGAGAAGACCCTATCCGCCGCTTTGTGTCCGATTATGGCCTGCTGCGGATTTGTGAGCGAATCCAACTCGACAGATTCGATAGAGGCATTGACCGAATGCAACGACGCCAGAAGGTTCTTCCGAATATTCGGGCGATGAAAATCTTGAGTGATGCCCCGCATGACGCTCAGGTAATTTGCAGCGTTGTCTGAAAGCCCAGGAATGCTTTGAAAAAGAGCCGGGCTACGCTGATTAGGTACATCTAACGCAAGCGTGCTTGCAGGAAAGTGGTAATAGCCGATCCCGGTGGAAAGAGCAGCATTCGCGAAAACAACCTGCTGTAGCGAAGGAAACCTTCCCAACATGGGCTGCTCGTCGTCCGGTTGCGGAGTTGGCGAAACATTTGGAACTTTGTCCCACTCCCACTGACCGCTGTCCTTGCGAAGGCGGGAGAAGATTTTCTCTGTACCCAAGCTAAGGCGCTCCTCCTTCACATGGATCTGGCCCGGGAATTGTTGTTGCCCGGGTGTCCCAAAGGAAATGCGGTAATTAAATTCAAGATCGTCGCCAGGGATTGAGAAAAATACCTCGATAGAAGTCTGTGGCCTTTTTTCGCCGACTGGCACGATGTGATTCCAACCAAATTCATAGTTGATGGCCTCCCCGTAATTCAGAAGGAGGTTGCGAAGAAACCGGATCGCCTGAACCAGATTCGACTTTCCCGTCCCGCTACGACCGACAAGCACAGTGACAGGATCTAGCTCGAGATCGAGTTCACGGATGCTCTTGAAGTCACGAATTTTAATCCGCTTGATCATAAGATTGCTCAAAGGGTCGCTGATTTGCACCGTCTGAGCAAAAGGAAAGTATTTGGTTGGTTTCAGCAGCGTTTCGGTTTCAACAGGCGGCTTTCTGTAAGGTTTCCCTCCCCCTCGCGACCAACCGCCGCGATGAACGAGCATTTCGACATCATCATCATCGGGTGCGGGCGCGGGCGCGGAGGAACGTTGTTGCATCGGCTCGCCGCCAGCGGCAAGCGCATCCTCGTGCTGGAACGCGGGCTGTTCCCGGTTCGTTCAAGTATTATTCGTCCGACGTAATGCGCGAGCCTGTCTTTTGGTTATGCTCAGACAAGAAACATGGTCTTTCACAAGGTCGCAAGTGGTGTGGCATTGTGTTGCCATGATGAAAATGCGAAAAGCAAACGAACGAGGCCACGCCGAACACGGCTGGCTCGACACGTATCACACTTTCAGTTTCGCGGATTATTATGACCCGCAATGGATGGGCTTCCGCAGCTTGCGCGTCATCAACGACGATCTCGTGATGCCGGGCATGGGTTTCGGAACGCATCCGCATCGCGACATGGAAATCATCACCTACATCCTGAGCGGCGCGCTGGAGCACAAGGATTCGATGGGCAACGGGCGCGTCATCCGCCCGGGCGAGGTGCAATACATGTCCGCCGGCACGGGCGTGCAGCATAGCGAATTCAATCCCTCGAAGGACGAGGCGGTGCACTTGCTGCAAATCTGGATTCAGCCGGATGCGAAAGGCGTGAAGCCGCGTTACGCGGAGAAGTCGTTGAAAGACGCCGTGCCCGGAACGCTGAATCTGGTCACGAGCAAAACCGGTCGCGATGGTTCAATCGCCATCCATCAGGACGCCGATCTCTGGCTGGGCAAACTTGAAGCCGGCAATCGCGTTACGCACAAGCTCGCGCCCGGACGCCATGCGTGGATTCATGTGGCTGAAGGGGAAGTGTCGCTCAATGGAAAGAAACTGAGCGGTGGCGATGCGGCAGCGGTCAGTGACGAAACTGCGCTGGAAGTGAGCGCGACCAAAGCGGCGCAGGTCCTTTTGTTTGACCTAAACTGAAAGGCAAACAGGAGGTAGCGGAGGAAACAGAGAAATTTCTCCGTTATCTCTGTGTCCTCCTGTTCAAAAACCGACCAGAACCCGCCGGAAACGGTAACCCGCCCCTGAATTCTTCCCGGTCTCCCTCCCTCGCTCATTGAAGCGGCCGGAAAGCGGACGCTTCGCGACTGCGCCGCGTTCTCGAATTGCGCGAAGCGCTGGGAGTGCGGCGCGCTCACCGCCGCTTTTTCGTGCGCAGGACAGAGAGAGAACCCTT
>CAZNOE010000653.1:0-3933 GCA_964574525.1 uncultured Bifidobacteriaceae bacterium | reverse complement strand
ACACTTACCTCGAACGCATACTTAAATTCCTGCTCTGGTCGCGCGGCGGCTGGCGAATTTATTTCGACGGTCCGGCGGTGATCGCCCAGAAACTTGCGGCGCATTACCGCGATGAACCGACTGGCAGATTCGACTCTGACGTGGTCGGAGCAAGGATGTTCGACCACGCGCTCGAAGTTGTGAACGCAAGGAATAGTCCACCGGAGCGCGCGAAGAGCAAGCCGCTCGGTCGCCACCTCGGCGTCTGCCGGATTGGCTTTGATCTCGGTGGAAGCGACCGCAAAGCCGCGGCGGTCATTGATGGCAAAGTCGTTTTCAGCGACGAAACGGTTTGGAATCCGTATTTCCACCCTGACCCGCAGTATCATTTCGATGGCATCATGGATTCGTTGAGGAAGGCGGCGGCGCACTTGCCACGCGTGGATGCAATCGGCGGCAGCGCGGCGGGCATTTACGTGAACAATCGAGTGAAGGTAGCTTCTCTGTTTCGCGGCGTGCCGGCGGACGTTTTCGAGCAGCGCGTCAAAAACCTCTTTCTTGAAATCAAAAAACTTTGGAACGACGTGCCGTTTGAAGTCGTCAACGATGGCGAAGTCACAGCGCTGGCCGGCTCGATGGCGCTGGGAAAGAATGCGGTGCTCGGTATCGCGCTGGGCACAAGCACCGCGGGCGGTTGGGTGAACGCCGAAGGCGATATCACTTCGTGGATCAACGAACTGGCCTTCGTGCCGGTGGACTACCACCCGAGCGCGGCGCGCGACGAGTGGTCCGGCGATTACGGCGTAGCGGCGCAGTATTTTTCGCAACAAGCAGTGGGCCGGCTCTTGCCCGCCGCTGGCATCGAAGCGCCGAACGACATCCCCCTGCCGGAGAAACTCAAGCTCGTGCAATCGCTCATGGCGCAAGGCGACCCGCGCGCGCGGAAGATTTACGAAACCATCGGTGTGTATCTCGGCTACCAGATCGCGCACTTCGCCGACTTCTATCCGTTGCAAAATCTGCTGATCCTTGGCCGGGTCACCAGCGGGCAAGGTGGCGATGTGATCGTGGCCGTGGCACGAGAACTCTTGAAAAGTGAGTTTCCCGAACTGGCAGGAAAGATTGAGATCCACGTGCCGGACGAAAACATGAAACGCCACGGGCAAGCCATCGCCGCGGCGAGTTTGCCGGAGATTGAGTGACTATGTTTTGCCAAAGAAGACCCTCACCCCGGCCCTCTCCCGTGCGACGGGAGAGGGAGAATCGTTCGCCGGTTTCCTGGAAGGTCGTGTGTCTGTGTTTGCTCGACGACCATCTGCCAAGCGGGGACTACCAATCGCTGTTCCCTCTCCCATCAGATGGGAGAGGGTCAGGGTGAGGGTCTTTTTGAATCCCATGAACCCCTACACGAAATTCGTTGCCGACTACGCGCGGCTTGTGAACGACGCGAAAGCGTTTCCACTGGGGGACTTTCCCCCGGCGCCGCGACCGCAACTCGTACCCGACGCCCCTCGCGCGTTGTTCTTTGCGCCGCATCCTGACGATGAAACCATTGTTGGCGCGCTGGCATTGCGCCTTTTCCGCGAGGCGAAAATGAATCTGATCAACGTCGCCGTTACCCAAGGCAGCAAGAAAGAACGGCAGGTGGAGCGGCTCGCTGAATTGAGGAACGCTTGCAATTATCTCGGCTACGGCTTGCAGACGACGGTGACGAATGGCTTGGAGAAAGTCACCGCACGGACGCGCGAGAACGAACCTCAACTTTGGGCGGGCATGGTCAAGGTCATTGCCGCCATTCTCGTGAAGCACAGTCCGCGGGTGATTCTTTTTCCGCACGAAGGCGATTGGAACGGCACACACATCGGCGTGCATTATCTGGTGATGGACGCGCTCAAGCAAACGTCCGCAAGTTTCGAGTGTTTCCTCATCGAAACGGAGTTTTGGGGCGCGATGGAAGATCCGAATCTCATGGTCGAAGTCAGCGCCGAGGACCTGGCCGATCTGATCACGGCTACAACGTTTCACATCGGCGAAGTGAAGCGCAATCCATATCACCTGTTGCTGCCGGCATGGATGATGGACAACGTGCGGCGTGGCGCGGAACTTGTGGGCGGTCAGGGCGGCGCCGCGCCGGACTTCACGTTTGCCGCGCTCCATCGTCTGCGCAAATGGTCCCAAGGCCGCGTTACGAACGTTCTGACTGGAGGAAAATTCTTGTCGAAATTGGAAAACCCGGCTTCGCTTTTCGTGTGAAGCCCAATTTCATGCGCGAAGCCATCCGCATCTCCCTCACCAAGATGCGAGGCGACCACGGCGGCCCATTCGGCGCGGTGATCGTGCGAAAGGACAAGATCGTCGGGCGCGGCTGGAATCGTGTGACCTCGATGAACGATCCGACAGCGCACGCGGAAGTCGTGGCCATCCGCCATGCGTGCCGGCAGCTCAAAACGTTTCAGCTCGACGATTGCGAACTCTACACCAGTTGCGAGCCGTGCCCGATGTGTCTCTCGGCAGTGTACTGGGCGCGGCTCAAACGGGTTTACTACGGCAACACCCGCAAGGACGCGGCGCGGATCGCGTTCGATGATGATTTCATTTACCGCGAAGTCTCGTTGCCGATCTCAAGCCGCAAGATTCCCATGAAGCAACTGCTGCGCAAGGAGGCGCTGGCTGCGTTTGTCGAATGGAAGAACAAGGCGGATAAAGTTCCGTATTGACTGGATTTTTCCCTGTGCGCGAACGCTTGCTTGGATGTGCCGTCACTCCTAAATTGTCACCAGAGAGAGATTCGCATGAAACGATTGACGATTGCGGTAGTGGCGGTCTTTGTGATCGCGGTAGCCGGGTGCGCATTATCTCCGGAGAAACGAAGCGCCGCGCAATCTGGCAAACAGATGGCGGCGCCTGCTACCGATGAACGTTACGCGGTGGTCGGCTATCTGGAGAAACGCGACCGCGTGATCACGATCAAGGCCGGCCCGCAAGGCCCGGTCTATAGTGTCGCGACGAAAGAGGGCAAAGTCCTGCACGAGAATCTTTCCGCAGAACAACTCAAGGCCCAGGCGCCGGAACTTCACGAACTGATCAAAACCGGCGTAGCTGGGGATGCGAGAATGCGGAGTCCAAAAGTTGACGCCAGCTTGCGGCGGTAGGGGTCGGTTGAAGTTATTGTGCCCGGGAGAGCGGGCGACTGTCATCTGCAATTCATTGACCAACCTCTTTCCACTGCGCCTCCAATCCGCGCCGACTAATCCACACGTCCAACTCCTCCCGGTTGACCTGGTCGCCGGAGACCGCGAGCATCGAACGGATGTCGCGCAAATGTTTTTCCGACCCGCCCTCGCGGTAATACTCCAGCTTGCGGACGATGATGTATTCGGGCGGCGCCACGACAATCAACTCGCCTTTGAATTCCATCTTGCGGGCATTGCGAAAAGCACACGCGTTGAATTCGTCCCGTCCCGTCGTGTAGATGTCTGCCTTGAAACCAGTGGCGACGTGAAGCGCATTGAACTGCCCGTTTTGCGGCCGCGCGATCTCGGCGGCGATGATTTCAGCCGGCGGCAAATAAAATTCCGGCGAGGGAAACGCGGCCACCAGCCGCGGGATGTCGTCGTGTCGGAGGAACACAACCACATCCACGTCGTTTGTGAATCGCGGTTCACCGTAAAGCATGGACGCGATGCTGCCACTGACGATGTAGCGCACGCCCAGCTTGTTCAATGGGCGCAGGAACAGCAGGGAAAGTTCAGCTTCGGGCATGGCTGAAAATGCGCGTCACCTCGGCCTCCACTTGCGCCTCCGTCCAGTCGGGATGCTGCGACTTGAGCCACGCCGATTTCATTCGCCGCGCGGACCAGTAAAGCTGCTCGGCAACTTCCAACCGCCGCCCCGGCGTCATGCCCCTGTAGATGGCGATCTGTTCCGGACTCGGTTGTTCATCCGCAAGCATGG
>CAZNOE010000652.1:0-3936 GCA_964574525.1 uncultured Bifidobacteriaceae bacterium | reverse complement strand
GCAGGGTGTTAATGAGAATCACTCGGCCACGCGGAACTGGTGTGAATTGTCCTGGCTAGATTAGAAAGGTTTCCCGTCGCCATCGCATACACACATTGTCATGCCTCGCCGCCGGTCTCTGACCTCGCGATCAAGGTCGCTCGCCGCGAGCGAGGCGGGCGTTGACGTCCTGGATCACCGCTTCAATGTCGGCGAGGCTGTCAATGACGTAGTGAGCGCCGGCTTTGCGCAGGATTTCGCGCGTCTTTTCCAGCCGGCGCTGGACTTCCTGCCTGGATAAGGTTGTCTCCTCTTCAGGCGTGTTGATGTTCATGTAATTGCTGTAGCGCGCTACGCCCACGGCCCAGCAACCGGCGTTCAAGCCTTCACCGACACCGCTGACGGTGTCATCCACCTTGATCACCGATTCGATGGGCCAGGCGTCCAACAGATCCAGATTGCGGTAAACCATGAAGGGCCGCGGGCGCGCGCCATGCACCACTTCGTCTCCGGCCACCGAGGCGTCGGGCACGTAGCCTTGTCGCTTCGCCGCCTGCTCGAGGATATCCACCATCGGGCGCGTGAAACCCGTGGAACTGCCGATCTTGATGCCCTGCGCCTGCAGTCGCTTGATGACCCTGGCGATGCCGGGCAACAATTTTGTGTACTTCGGCAGGCAGGCCAGTTGGGCGGGAACAAAATCCGCAAACATCCGGTCCACATCAGACTGATTCGGATACTTGCCGTGGACGCCTTTCCAACGCTCGCGGATCACGGGGTCTTCCGTCAGCGCCTCGATGTGCAGGTCTTTTCGCAGGCCCATGGGGCCGCGGGCTTCCTCCATTGAAATCACCACGCCTTGATTCTTGAACACCTCGGCAAACACCACGGCGGGGGCGATGACGTAGGCGTCGGCGGTGGTGCCGCTCCAGTCGAGGATGAGGGCGGAGACTTTGCCCCGGTAGATTCGCTTGAAAACAAAATTGGCATTGGCGCTCATGGAATTTTTCTATGCGTTCGGTTGTAGTTGATCAGTGTATTTAGCCCGGAAACCCAGGTTGAGATGGGGAGCGTGCGCGTCCCGCGTGCGGGTTCGGGCGTCGCGGCCGAACCTGCGTTCCACAAACTTCCTCTGTTGGCCGCGAACAAAAGTCAGTGGCACGAAGTTTTCGGCGCGACGCCGAAAACCGCACGCCAGAGGCGTGCGCTCCCCGATCGCAAAACAATGGCGGCGTTTCACTTCGGTTTTCGGGTTTAGAGTTTTTGCAAATGTGGCCGCAAAAGATCGCCAGTAGATTGCGCTTAGGCAATGATCAAGTCGGCGGGCAACGGTTGGCGCGTTAAAATCAGGGCGTCAGCAAAGCGTCCGACAAATTCTTCGATGACTTTCGGGTCATGCGCCAGTGAGAGATAAAGTTTCGTTCCCATGGGATTGAGGAAAACCCCGGCGCGCAGCAGGGCCAGCATCAAGGCGCGTCCACGCGCCCGGTCGGAGGCGAGCCAGCTTCGTTGATCGGTGACTGGCTGTGCGGAAAAGGCGACTTGCGCCAGCGGGCCGTCCCCAAGGATTTGCCCGGTCTCTCCCTGCGCAGTCATAACCTCCGCGATCTGCCGGCGCAATCGCGTCCCCGCCTCATGAAGGCCACCATAAACTCCCCGTTCGGAAAGAATCTCAATCGTGGCCAGCGCGGCGGCGGCGGAAACCGGATTGCCGCCCGCCGTCGAAGCCGACCACGCGTAACGCGGGCCGGGCAGGCGATGCTCGCTGACCACTTCCATCAAATCGGCCCGGCCGCCGTAGGCGCCGAGCGGAAAACCGCCGCCGAGCGCCTTGCCGTAAGCCACGAGGTCGGGTGAGACTCCGTAATATTCCTGTGCCCCACCCAGCGCGAGCCGGAATCCAGTGACGACTTCGTCAAACACGAGGACGATGCCAAGCCGTTTTGTAACTTCGCGCAGTCCCTGGAGGAAGCCTGGCTGGGGAGCGATGCAACGATGCAGCGGTTCAACGATGACCGCCGAGAGTTCTTGCGCGTGCTCAGTCAGAATGCGCTGCGTGGTTTCGAGATCATTGTACGGCGCCACCAGCACATCGCGCTCGACCCACGCCGCGCCGGCACCGCTGGGGTCAGAAGCGGGCAGTGCGGAGGGACGTCCATTGATCATGCTGGTGATGCCGACGGGATGCTGGCCATGATAAGCGCCCTCGAACTTCAGCACCTTCGGCTTGCCGGTTGCCGCTTGAGCGACCCGCAGGCAGAGCATCGTCGCCTCCGTCCCCGACGTCACAAACCGGATGCGCTCGACGCACGGTGAGATGTCAGCGATGCGCTCGGCGAGTTCCACCGCCCGGCGGTTTACGGCAGCGAAGTTGGCGCCGAGCGCAGCCTGGCGGGTGGCGGCCTCGATCACCTTGGGATGCGCGTGTCCCACGAGCGCCGCACCCCAGGCCATCGTCATGTCGAGAAACTCACGGCCATCGGTGTCCCAAACGCGCCAGCCCTCGCCACGTTCGAGGACGGGAACAAGTTCGGCGGGAATGCCGTATTCACCGTTTGAGCCGGCGGGGAACAGGGCGAGTGCTCGTTCGCGAAAGGTCATGTCAGGTTTTTTCCGCCTCCACGTCGCCGATGCAGGCGTCGAGGATGGCCAGTGCTTGATCCATTTCTTTCTGCGTCAGGGTGAGCGCGGGCGTGAGAGTCAAAATGTTGCCCATGGTAACCTTGAAATTCAGACCGCGTTTGAGCGCGCCATACATCACACGCTCGGCTTCGTCACTGGCGGGTTGATCATCGCGAATCAGCTCAATGCCCAGCAGCAGGCCCTTCCCACGCACGTCGCCAATCAGGCGGTGACGGGATTTCATCTCCTGCATCTTCGTCAGCGCATAGTCGCCGAGCCGGGCAGCGTGTTCGACCAGCTTCTCGTCTCGGATCACATCCAACGTGGCAAGGCCGGCGGCGCATCCGACCGGATTTTTTTCGTGCGTGTAGTGGCCGAGCGCGGTGTGCGTCGCAACGTTGAGAGATTCCCGGGCCAGCAGCGCTGCGATCGGAAACACGCCGCCGCCCAGCCCCTTGCCCAGCACGAGCATGTCCGGCACGACGTCGTAATGCTCGCACGCGAACATTCGGCCGGTGCGGCCGAGGCCAATGGGAATCTCGTCGAGAATCAGCAACGCACCGTGCTTGTCGCAGGCAGCCCGGACGCGTTTCCAATAATCCGCGGGCGGGATGAACGGCGTGCACCGGACGGTCTCGCCGATGACCGCGGCCACGTCGCCCTCCTTCTCCAGCACGTAATCAATGTAGTCGGCGCAGGAAAGGTTGCAGGCGGTGCCGCACTTGAACGGACAGCGCAACGGCTCCGGCGGCGGGACGTGTTCGCAACCCGGCAGCAGCGGCCCGATGCCCTTCCGGAACACGGCTTCGCCGCCAATGGAAATCGCATCAAGCGACGCGCCATGGAAAGAATCCCACATCGAGACGAATTTGAACCGGCCAGTGGCGATGCGAGCGAGCTTGAGGGCCATGCCGATGGCGGAGGTTCCGCCCGGCGCGAACAGCACGCGCTTCAAATCGCCAGGCGCGATTTCGCCGAGGCGCTTCGCAAGTTCAATCGCCGGCGCGCAGGTGTAACGGCGAGTGCAAAAGCTGAGTTCATCGAGTTGCCGTTTGATGGCGGCGATAACGCGGGGATGCGCGAAACCAACCTGATGAACGTTGTTGCCATGGAAATCGAGATAACGCCGGCCTTCGACGTCTTCAATCCACGCGCCTTCGGCCTTTGCCAGCGCATTGAGGCAGGGCGTTGAAAGAGATTGATGCAGGAAGTGGCGCGCGTCGGCTTCGAGCAGCGCCTCCGTCCGCGGCCCGATGTGTTCGGCGGCCCAGGCGCGGCGACGGGGCGAAAGGTTCACATCGCCTTCCGAGCGGAGATGGTCGAGATCGTCGCAGT
>CAZNOE010000651.1:2560-3937 GCA_964574525.1 uncultured Bifidobacteriaceae bacterium | reverse complement strand
CTCGTGTTTACGTATTGGTCCGGCGCAGCAGATTCTGCGGCTGCCGCGATTTCACTCACCGGGAGTGTGACGGCCGAAGAGGCACAGACCATCGCCCAGGAGGCGTACGTCTACTTCTATCCGCTTGTGATCATGGATGTCACGCGCAAGCATTTTACCAACATCGAGGCAGGCAAGATGTTCGGTTGCGGGCCAATGAACACGTTCTCGCACGCACGCACATTCCCGCCTGCCACGTTTCGGGGCGCCACTCACGCCAACTTCGACACCCTTTATTCCGCGGGCTGGCTCGATTTGACCAAGGAGCCGGTCGTCATTTCCGTGCCGGACACGGAGGGCCGCTATTACCTGCTGCAGATGCTCGACATGTGGACGGATTCGTTCGCTGGGGTGGGGAAGCGCACGACCGGCACGGAGGCCGGCAATTTTGTCGTGGTTGGACCCGGCTGGCAGGGTGAGCTGGCAAAAGGGCTACGGCGAATCAACGCTCCGACTCCGTTCGTTTGGGTCATCGGCCGCACCCGGACCGACGGCCCTCAGGACTACGACGCAGTACGCAAGGTGCAGGACGGTTACAAAATGACCCTACTCTCGCGGTGGGGCAAGCAGCCGCAGCCAATCACTGTCAAGATTGACCCCTCCGTGGACATGAAGACTCCGCCGGTGGAACAGGTCAAGAATATGACGCCAGACTCCTACTTTGCCTACGCCGCCGAGCTGTTGAAGGTGAACGGTCCGCACCTCACCGATCAACCCCCGCTGGCCCGGATGAAGCGCTTGGGTATCGAAGCCGGTCAGAGCTTTGATCCCGCCAAGGTTGACGCGGTCATCCGCCAGGCGTTGCAGACGGCGCCGGCTGCCGCCCAAAAGGCGCTGATCGCCGAATGGCCGAAAGTGGGGCGCCATTCCAACGGCTGGGTGATGAACACGGATTCAGGCGTCTACGGCGCGAACTACCTCAAGCGCGGTGCCGTTGCCATGTTCGAAATCGGCATGAATCTGCCCGAAGACTCCATCTATCCGGACACGGGGCCCAGCCCGCTGGATGGTCACAACAACTACGTCATCCACTTCGCGGATCGCAGTAACCTGAAACCCAATGCCGACGGATCACTGGACATCTACATCCAGAATGAGAGCCCGGGCGCGGACAAGGAGTCGAACTGGCTACCGGCGTCAGCCCAGCCGTTCTCCCTCCACGCGCGGCTGTACTTGCCACGTGCGGCTGCAATCGACGGCACTTGGGCTATGCCCGCCGTCGAGAAGGTGAAGTGAACAAACCAATCAACCAGCGAAAGAACACAACCATGAAAACCACACGCACACAAATCCTCCTCGCCGCCGCGCTCGTTGGCGCGCTGGCCGCCACGTCTTCCT
>CAZNOE010000651.1:0-2550 GCA_964574525.1 uncultured Bifidobacteriaceae bacterium | reverse complement strand
TGGTCGCCCTCAATGGAACGGAACAAACCGAAAATCAACCAAACCAATCAACCAAGAGAAAGTGAGCGCGCAATGGACGGAATGATGAAGTCAGTAGAGACACCGCAGTGGATGCTGGATCTTTTTAAGGCGATCGATGCATTGGACATGTCCCCCACGTCCGGATTCGCCATTTTCGCCGACGACATTGAAATGGTGTTCGGCGACAAGGTTGTGAAGGGCATCGCGGCGGCAAAACAGTTCTTCGTCACGTTCGACACCCCCTTCAAGACGGTGCACAACGTGACGGGCGTTTGGCAGGTCGGCAATGCCTTCGTGATGCAAGGCAGCGCCGATATGCTGAAGAAGGGGTTCGCGCCCGAGACGACGTTTCACATGTCACCCCTGTTCAATGTGATCTGGCTGGACGAGCGCGGCAAAGTCGTCCGCTACGTGGTGACCTTCCCACCTGGGGCCGAACAAACTGCTGCCAAACGATGGCCCAGCAACAAATAACGAACGCAAACATCAACCAGGGGAAACATATGATGAACCAGAATCAACAAAACATCTACAACGCGATTGCGCAGGCGACAGCCCTGAAGACATCGCACGAAAACATCGCTGTCGAGCAGACGCCCACCTACTTGCAAGACCCAATCAGGGTCGCAGACTTCGCCGCCGGCCTGTTCAGCGCTTTTGGCGCCAGTGTCGCGGAGGTCGGCACGAGTCGTGGGTTACCGGGGCAGGACGTCGCCGTGGACAGGCGTCATGCGTTGCTGCTTTTCAACGATCCGTTGTATCACTACATCAACGGCGTCCCTATTATAGGCGGCGAAATCGAAGTTCCCGTCAACAGCTTTTATGAAACAAGCGACGGGAAATGGATGTGCTTCAACGGTGCTTATTCCCATCTGCGCAACGGCATCCTGAACTACTTCGACGCGGCCAACAACATGGACGCAATCGCCGCCGGGGTCCGCAAGCATTCCGCGGCGGAAATTGAGCGGGACTTCGAAAAGCTGGGATTGTGCGTTGCCCCGAGGCACACCCACGCCGAGTGGCTGGAACATCCTCAGGGAAAAGCCGTGGCCGCTACACCCGTTATCTCCATTAAGCGCCAGGGGGCTGCCAAGAATCGCATCCTTCCGCAGGCCAGATGGCGGCCCTTGGAAGGCGTGCGCGTTATCGACATTACGCACGTGCTCGCCGGCCCCTGGTTGACCCGTTTGCTCGCCGAACAGGGCGCCGACGTGATCTCGATCAGACACCCTGAATTTGACTTCCTCTACCCCGCCATTTTCGGGGAGAGCTATGGCAAGAAGCAGATCTTCTCGGATCTCAAATCCGAGAAGGGAAAGAGTCGCTTCACCGAGCTCATCAAGGGTGCTGATGTGCTGGTCTGGGGTTACCACTATCCGGCATTGGAGCGACTCGGTTTCTCGCTCGAGACGCTGAAAGCCCTCAACCCGAATCTGGTGCTGGTTCATGAGTCTGCGTACGGAGCCACCGGACCCTGGGCCAACCGCAAAGGCTGGGAGCAATTGGTGCAAACCTGCTGCGGGGCAGTCGTGTTGGCCTCGGAAGGTCGGGGGCAGAATCATCTGATCGGTGCCCTGCCATGCGATTTCGGCACCGGTTATCTGGGTGCGATCGGGGCCATGGCGGCCCTGCGCCAACGCCAGGAGCAGGGCGGATTCTGGACCGTGGATGTGACGCTGGCCGGAACCATCATGCTCGCTCTGTCTTTGCCGCCGGCGAAGGAAGATGCCGTCCCCGTTTCGAACGACGACATGCTGAAGTATCTGGTTGACCAGAAGTCGAACTTGAACGGTGCCACGTTTACCAGGCTTGCACCAGGCGCCCGGCTGAGCGGGACGCCGTCTTTCGCTGCGACGGGTCCGGCGATCTTGGGAGCTCACGATCCGTACAAGACCGGATGGGATCAACCGCCTTTCGAGAAAGTTTCGCTGCCGCACCAACCGTCTGTCTACGCAAGAGAGGGACTGACGGGGGTTCTTACCGGATATGGGCACGAAGACATCATGCTGCGGAAGCGTGAAGCAAAAAGTTGAAGGACGTAACAAAGTGAATTGAACAACCAACACTGAAAACAACTGTAAGGAAACAATCATGAAAACCACATACAGACAAAACCTCATTGCCGTCACGCTCGTTGGCGCGCTGGCATTCACGAGCGCACACGCGCAGACTCCGCCGTCCATCACCACACCCGACAAAGTCGAGACGCGCCTCGGCACGCTCGAATTCAAGGACGGCGCGCCCAGCAAGGCGACCGTTGAAAAAGTCTATGACCACCTGGATTTCATGCATGGCGTCGAGTCGTTCGTAAACGCCTATCAGGGTGCCTCGACCTACGCGATTCGAAAAGGGCTGCTCGACATGGGCGTCGAGGACAACACGCTGCTCGTGTTCTCCGAGCTGATGGACTCGAAGTCTCTTTTCCTCACGGCCAACACCGACACGCCTTACCTCTGGGGCATCATTGATGTGAGCAAAGGGCCGATGGTCTTTGAGGTGCCGCCGAAGCTTCTGGGCACCCTCGACGAC
>CAZNOE010000650.1:0-3940 GCA_964574525.1 uncultured Bifidobacteriaceae bacterium | reverse complement strand
ATTCACAGTCCACGCACCAAGATGCGCGGGGTGATGGCCCTCAACGTCGAGATGCGTCCGTGGCTGGCCGGGTTTCCGGTCTGCAAGGCGCTCAACCAATACCAGATTCTTCACGTTGGATTTCACAAAACGTATGCGCCCATGCGCATCGTGCGCACCAAGCAGACCACCACCTACTTTCTCGCGTGCATTGGCGGCAGGGGCCGGGTTCTAATTGATGGCCGGTGGCGCATCTGCAAGGAAGGCTTCGCCTGCCTGTTGCCGGCGCACACGCTCAACGCATTTGAAGCCATCCCGGGTGTTAAATGGGAATTCTGCTGGGTTTGCTACCAGCGTCCGGTGGAACAACGTCCCATCGCCGATGTGACCTCACCCGTCATGGCGCGATTCGAACCGCTGCCGCTCAAGTCGGCGATTCTCGGCCTGATGTACGAATGCAACGGGCCGGAACAACCCACCCTCATGCAGGAATGGGCGGATCTGATTCACGCGTACGTGCTGCGCTTTGCCCAGCCCTCGGATCAACCGGATGCCTTGCGCTTGTTGTGGGAACGGGTCGCCGGCCACCTGGGCGAGTCGTGGACCCTGGCTCGTCTGGCGCGAGAGGCCGGCTACAGCAACGAGCATCTCCGCCGCCTGTGCCGCCGGCAGCTTGGGCGCAGCCCGATGCACCAAGTCACATATTTACGAATGCGCCGCGCGGCGGAACTGCTCGCCACCACCGAGCACACCATTGAAGCGATTGCTCACGATGTCGGTTATCAGAACCCATTCGTCTTTTCGAACGCGTTTACCAAATGGATCGGCTGGCGGCCCTCGCTGTATCGCCGCAAGAAACTCACCGTCGCCGGTGCAGAAACCAACTCGCGCACTCCCATTGGCGCCAACGGTTCAATCTCTGGTCCGAGGCAAACCCGCGGATTGAAAGTGTAATTTCCATCGCTTCATCGTGGGGCGTCCGCCCTGATCATGCGCAGGCCATACACGGCGGCGATTTCGTTCCCGTTCACGGCTTGAAAGCGCACGGTAACCTTCCCCTTGCCTTGGCCGAGACTTTCGGGAAGCGCGTATTCGAAATCGAAGAAACGCACGACCTGTTCCGGGCTGCGCCGCTCCATCGTCTCCCCACCAACGCGCGCGCCGTCCACCAGAATCTCAAAAGCGCGGGTTTGCTGTTCATCGTTGCAGTAGGTCACGACCAGCTTCATGGGGTGGGCCTGGTCAACGGGCAGGTCAAACGAGAACCACTTGGACCCGCGCCGTCCGTAGCGGCCTTCCAATTGCACCGGCGCGCTGTCCTCGCCCTGGTGGTTGAAGTCGCGTTCCGTTTGCATCTGACCCGGCTGGGCGAAGGCAACGGTGGCCGCTTCGAGCTTGCGCTGTTTTTCCAGGCTGGCCGCGAATTCGGCCGAGCGGTTTTCCCATTCCTGCGGTGTGAACAGATTCCAATACACGCCGTAAGTCCGCCGGTGCAAACGATAGAATGGAACAAACTCCACGTCCTTGTCGCGGCCCACGCCTTCGCTCCGGAAGTGACCGGGCTGGTCGGGCACGGGTTTGACCCAGTCGGCCACAGGTTTGTCTGCCGCTACGAACACCGGCCCGGCCGTCTGATTGGTCGAGGCTCCGCCGCCTCTCCCGCGCTCGCGGGGGCGTTCCGCTCCCAAGTCTCCCGCAAGCACCAGCGGCCCCCACATCACCGCAACTCGGCGTGGATTGTCCGGCAACGGCTCGAGTGAAAGCGCCTTCGGCAATAGGACGCTTACGGTGTCGCCGCCCTTCCATGTGCGTTTCAACTCGATGTAAGAACTCATCTTGCGCGCCGGCTGGCTGCTCTGGCTTCGGCGAAATCCGGCTCGACTGCCGGCAGCTTCGTTGCGTCCGGGATTGATGACGTCTTCACTTACAGCTTCGTTGTTAACCTTGACGGCAAAGCCTTCGCCGGCCCAATACGGACGGCGCAACGCAAGCGTCAATTGCTTCGGCGAACTAAGTGTGAGCTTCAAAGTCGCTGAGTCGCCTTCCGGGAAACTGGTTTCCATTTCGAGCTTGGCGCCTGCGGCTTTCCATTCCGCCGTGGAGGATGCGAAGATATTGACACAAAGTTTGTCACCAGCCTCGTAGTAAATTCCATCACCATGCAACGCGTGGCTTTCCATGCCCGAGCCGACGCAACAGGTAAAACTCTGAAACATGTCCGCGTATTCGCGCTGGCGCGGGCTTTGGCCGACGCACACCATGTAGCAGGTCCGCCCATCTTCGGGATCAATCGAGCCGAGGATGTGGTTGAACAAAGCGCGCTCGTGGAAATCGGCATAGCGAGCATCGGGCCACAGCGCGAAAAGCCGCCGCGTCATCTTGAGCATGTTATAGACATTGCACGTCTCGGCGGTGCGTCCGTCCAACATGTCGGTCAACTTGTCCGGCTGGCCGAAATACTCGTTCCGTCCATGGCCGCCGGTTACGAAGCTGTGATGCCCGGCGACGCGGTCCCAGAAGAAACTCGCGGCGAAACCGTCGCGCGACTCGCCGGTATGGATGTAGCGGATCAATGATCCGAAGAGTTTCGGCACCTGCGTATTGCCGTGCTTGCCGGGCAGAATGTCCTCGTGCCGCGCGAGCGGGTCCACGATGGCGCGGTGCTCGAAGTAATCAGCGGCCTTGAGCCAGCGCTTGTCGCCCGTGTCGGCGTAAAGATCCACCATCATCTCGTTCATCGCGCCGAACTCGGTGGCCAACATGCGCTGGAGTTGCGCGTCGGTGAGTTTGGAGAGAATTCCATCCGCCCATTCGGCGAACTTGATCTCCACTTCCAGTGCCGTCTTGTTCCCGGTAAACCGATACGCGTCGCGCAGTCCGGCGTAGAGCTTGTGCTGGACGTACCACGGCGACCACATGCCGTTGAGATCGAAGCCCCCGGAGTTGATCGTGCCTTCGGCCAGTTGCTGAAACAGGATTTTTCCGTCGAGCAACGCTGAGTTTGTTTGCCCGCTGCCGGTTCGCGGGCCGCCGCGGGCGTTGCCCTTCAGCGCGCCGATGTAACCGTCGCCGTGCTTGTCCTGGACTTCCCGCAACTCGTTCACGATGTAATCAGCCCGCTCCTTGAAGCGCGGATCGCCCGTGGCCGCATACATCAAACTCACGGCGCTCAGATAATGTCCGCAGATGTGGCCGGTGAGTTGTCGCCCGCCGGCGTCCCAACCGCCGTAGCCGCGCTCGGCTTTGGGTTTTAGTCCGGCGCGCTCGCGCAGGTGGAATAGCATCCGATCTGGCTCAAGCTTGAGCAGGTATTCGGCGTCGAGGTCTTGGGCGCGTTTGAGCGGCCCGCCGGTGAGCCGCACGGCCGACAACGGCAGCGGACGAGCCTCGTCGGGGATCACGCGGCCAACCGGACCGCAGATCGCGACGCTCGTCGCAAAGACGAGACAGGTGACCAGCAGGGAAAGCGTCTTGTGTCGGCTGGGCATTTGGTTGACGGAATGCAATCAGTGACTGCACGAACCGCCCATGTTTCAAATCCACAGCGGGCTATCTAATTTCATCTTTTTTCTGATTCGAAATGATGGCCCGTCTTCAGCGGCGAGTCGCTGGCGTGCATTTGCCGTATGCGGCTGTGCATTCGCGGCATTCGTCGGTCGAAGGCTTTCTGCCAGACTTCAACGTCGCCGATGAGATCCCTTAAACGCATTTCCATCGCCACTGTCGTTTCGGCCGTTTTAATCATAGGCACCGGGGCCGACGCGCAAAGTGCAGACCGCCCCGGTGTCGTCCCGCCGCCGGAATCGTTTTTTGCTTTGGTCAACCAGCGGGACCGGGACACGGCCCGGGAGTTCTACAAGAAGTGGGTTGATATCAAAGGTATCCCGGTCGTTTCGTCCGCCGAAGTCGCGGATCTCGCGTTGCAGCGCACGCATGAGATCGTCTCGCATCTGCTGGCGGG
>CAZNOE010000649.1:0-3944 GCA_964574525.1 uncultured Bifidobacteriaceae bacterium | reverse complement strand
GGAAAGCATTGCTTGTGTTAGTCTCCGAATCGCCTACTCTCCGACCATGGACAAACCTTGGTATCGAAAATTGTTCGGTCGCCCTTCGGAAGGCGCGATGGAACCCACCGAAGTCAACGCCGACCACGAAGATGCCGAGGTGCAATTCGGCCTTGGGTTGAAGTTTGCCAACGACACGGGCACGGCGCAGGACTATGCGCAGGCCGCTCATTGGTATCTCAAAGCTGCCGACCAAAGCCATGCGCTTGCACAGTTCAACCTCGGCGTGATGTATGCCAGGGGGCAGGGAGTGGACCGTAATGACGCGACCGCAGCGATGTGGCTTGGAAAGGCCGCGGAACAGGGAGATGCCGGCGCTCAATATCACCTCGGGATGAGGCATCACCGCGCGAGCATGGACGGCCAGCCAAACGACGCGCTCGAATCGCGGATTGAAGCCTACAAATGGATGCATCTCGCAGCGGCCCAAGGCTACAAAGGCTCGGACGCCGCGTGCGAATTTGTAGCGCTCGGCATGACTCGTCAGGAAGTAACGGACGGCAGACTTCGCACCGCCGCGTTTGTTGCTGGGAATCCGAATCGTCCTGAAGCTCAGTGATGCCAAAGGCGGCAGTTTCGTCATGGATGAACGCTGAGAACTCCCCAGAGCCGAAGCTGTTGCCATGAGCGCGTTCCCGGTCAGTCTGGAGAAGGAAGCTCAACTCACGCGGCGGATGACTGCGCTCGGGGTGCGCGAAGCAGACATCGAAGAGACGTTCGTCCGCTCAGGTGGACACGGCGGGCAAAACGTCAACAAAACCTCCACTTGTGTGATGTTGTTTCACCGTCCGACGCGTTTACAGGTGAAATGCCAAGCTACGCGGCAACAAGGACTGAACCGCTTTATTGCTCGTCGGCTGTTGCTCGACAAGATCGAAACCCTGCAGAAAGGCTACCTGGATTCCGAGCGTGCCCGCATCGAGAAAATCCGTCGCCAAAAGCGAAAGCGCTCGCGCCGCGCCAAAGCGCGAATGCTGGCCGACAAATCGCATCACGCCGCCAAGAAGGAATTCCGCCGTCCCGTGACGTTTGAATAAACTGGTCAGCCTTACAAACGACCTCTCACGGCCTGGCACAATCGGAGATTGTACATCGTCGGGCTTCTGTCTTGCGACGACTCAATGCGTTTCTATAATGCGCCGGTGCTGGACATAAAACTGATTCGCGAGAGACCGGATTTTGTGCGTGAACGTCTGGCGACGCGCGGGGGAGGGGATGAAAAACTCATTGACGACATCCTTCAACTCGACGAGCAACGGCGCAAGGCACTCACTCAAGTGGAAGCATTCAAGGCTCAGCGGAATCGTGTGTCGAAGGAGATCGGGGCGTTGATGGGGCAAAAGAAAACCGCTGAGGCTGAGAGGAAGAAGGCCGAAACGAAAGACTTGGGCGACCAAATCACGGCTCTCGACAATCAAGCCAAGGGAGTAGAAGCGAAGCGTGATGAATTGATGTTGCGCCTCCCGAATCTGCCCCATGAGTCGGTGCCGCCAGGCAAAGGTGCCGAAGATAATTCGGTGATGCGCATTCATGGCGAAAAGCCGAACTTCGCGTTCAAACCCAAGTCACACGTCGAACTTTGCGAAAGTCTGAAGCTGGTTGATTTCGCGCGAGCAGCGAAGTTATCAGGGAACGGTTTCATTCTCTATACGAACTGGGGCGCGAAGCTGGAACGCGCGCTGATCCAGTTCCTGCTGGACTTGCACACGTCCGAACACGGTTACACGGAGGTGTCACCGCCGTTTATGGTCGGTCCGCAATGTCTCGAGGGCGCGGGCCAATTCCCAAAATTCAAGGACCAATATTACGGCGTCGCTGAAGGCGATGATGGCAGCAAGCTCGGCCATCTCTATTTGATCCCAACGGCCGAAACACCCGTGGCAAATATTCATCGCGAGGAAATCTTGGCCGAGAAAAAACTGCCGATTCATTACTGCGCCTACACGCCGTGTTTCCGCGGCGAGGCGGGCGCGGCGGGAGTCGGCACACGCGGCATGATTCGCGTGCACCAGTTCGACAAGGTCGAGTTAATAAAAATCGTGAAGCCGGAACACGGTTACGAGGAGCACGAGAAAATGCTGGCGAACGCCGAACGTGTGTTGCAATTGCTCGGCTTGCATTATCGCGTAGTGTTGCTGTGCACGGGCGACATGGGCTTCCCGAGCGCCAAAACCTATGACATCGAAGTCTGGTCGCCGGGGCAGGGGGGCTATCTGGAAGTGTCGAGCGTGTCGAACTGCGAGGATTTTCAGGCGCGCCGGATGAATTTGCGATTCAAGGAGGACACGGGCGAAAATCGTTTTCCGCACATCCTCAATGGCAGCGGTACAGCGCTGGCCCGATTGTTTGTGGCCTTGGTCGAAACTTATCAGCAGGCCGACGGTAGTGTGCTCATTCCGCCGGTATTGCAGCCGCACCTGAAAGCTGAACGCATCGGCCCGTAACCATTCACTGATTTCAGCCAAAGCCCCGATGAGAATCTTGCTGGCCAGCAGCGAAGTCCATCCGTATTCAAAAACTGGTGGACTGGCTGACATGGTTGGTGCGCTGGGCAAAGCGCTGGCGCGCGCAGGGCATCAGGTGGGAATTGTTACGCCGCTATATCGGGGCATCGCGGAAAAGTTCCCGAAGATCTCCCGTGTGGACTGGAAATTTGATCTCCCGCTCGCGGCTTCACGCAGGCAGGCGGAACTATGGGCTATTGAACGAGCTGAGCGACTGACAATCTATTTCATTCACCAGCCGACGTATTACCATCGCGGCTCGCTATATCAGCAAAATGGAGTGGACTATCCGGACAACGCGGAGCGCTTCATCTTCTTTTCGAAGTGTGTGACGCATCTGGCGCATTATCTGCCGTGGCAACCGCAAATTGTACACGTGAATGATTGGCAGACCGCGCTGGTGCCCGCGCTGATTCGACACCAGGCGCGCACGGGAGGGTGGGGGAGTCCGCCACCGGTCTGTCTGACGATTCACAATCTGGCGTATCAAGGAGTTTTCCCGCGCAGCGCATACGACTTGACGAATTTGCCCCTGGACTATTTTCATCCTGAAGCTGCGGAATATTTCGGACGGCTGAATTGCCTCAAAGCCGGCATCGCTTACGCCGATGTGCTCACGACCGTCAGTCCGCGTTATGCGCGCGAAATCACGACCGAAGAGTTTGGCGCGGGTCTGGATGGTCTTTTGCGCAAACGGCAAAAGCGACTGTTCGGCATTCTGAATGGCGTGGATTACAACGAGTGGAACACGACTCGAAATCCACATTTGAAGCACGCTTATTCGATCACCAAATTGGCCGGAAAGCGGGCCAATAAATTGGAATTGCAAAAGGAACTCGCCCTGCCCGTCGATCCGGACGTGTCGCTCTTTGGAACGATCACGCGGTTGACAGAGCAAAAAGGTGTGGACATCGAACTGGGCGCGCTGGAGGAAATGTTGAGGACCGACATCCAATTCATCCTGCTCGGCAGCGGCGCGCC
The DNA here is from genome assembly GCA_964574525.1 of uncultured Bifidobacteriaceae bacterium. GTDB lineage: Bacteria > Verrucomicrobiota > Verrucomicrobiia > Limisphaerales > JADLHS01 > WYBW01. Next base: position 420 of record CAZNOE010000649.1, on the reverse strand, counting down.
GGATTATGAGCAGGCCTTTCAAAAACTTGCCAGCCGCTTTCCCGCGAAGGTCGCTGTCCGACTCGGCTTCAACCAGGCGCTCTCACACCGGATCGAAGCTGGCTGTGATTTTTATGTCATGCCGTCAAAGTTCGAACCGTGCGGCTTGAATCAAATGTACAGCCTGCGCTACGGTACCATTCCTATCGTTCGAACAACCGGCGGTTTGGATGACACGGTTACTGATGCCGCCCAGGATCCGCGCCGGGCGAATGGAATCAAATTCGCGGCCTATTCTGCGAGTGCGCTGGCGAAAGCGATTCGTAAAGCGATGGTGATTTACGAGAACAAGACGCTTTTGCGTCAATATCGGCGCCACGGCATGACCGCAGACTTCTCATGGAGCCGAACCGTCAGCGAGTACTTAAAAGCATATGACAT
>CAZNOE010000648.1:1649-3944 GCA_964574525.1 uncultured Bifidobacteriaceae bacterium | reverse complement strand
CTCCACAGGTGAACGACTCCGGCGAGCGATTTGCCGTTGGCCTGATTCACTTCCGCGAGCAGCGTTTGCATGTCCGCCATGGATGATGCGCCGATTTCAAAGCGGTCGGTGCCCAGGCGCTCGAACTTCGAGCCGGCAAGTACCAGCATTGCGTGTGCAGCCTGCGCTCGCAGGAGTCCGGCCAATTGCTCTCCGATACCGGAGCGATCGGCGAAAACCAGCCAGGCGCCGGGCGCGAGGTTCTTTTCTGGTTCCGTTGCGGTCGAGGCGGAAAGAGACACAGCCTCGGGAGCACGCGCCAGAAAGATTTCCAAAGCGCCGGGAACGTGTGCAGCCACCGGTTTCTCAAACCCGGCTTCTGTCAGAAGTTTAATCCACTGTTCCCGGTTAAAGAAGGGATGCGCTGAACGGGAATCAGAATGAGACAAGTTGCGCCAGCCTTCCTCCAGACCGAATACAAATCCAAACCACGCCGGTATCCGAACGCGTTCCGCGAGGACGAGCAAGCCGCCGGGCGCCAGCAGCCTTCGGATCTGCCACACGGACTTCCGCACATCTGAAGTGAAACACACGGTGTCGCAGGCAATGATCAGATCGAATGATTGCCCGTCGAAATCCCCGGCCAGGTCCTTGTCAACGTCCAGCCGTTGATAACGGACAAAGGGATAATCGAAGAATTTCTGCTCTGCTTTCGACACAAGGTTCTCGTCCTTGTCCGAAAAGACGTAATTTGTGCGATCAGGTCTGAGCTTGGGAAGGACATGAGCCGTAAGGCCGCCGGTCCCGGCGCCAATCTCAAGAATTCGCACGATGCGGTCTTGCGGCTGGTTTTCCAGTGCGGCGGCGACGGCTTCCGCAATGGCGTGATTGGAGTCCTGGTGTGAAACGGAATCCTGATAAAGATGTTCCAACACGGTCAGCGAACCTTCGGGAGAAATGATTTTTCCGGCTTCGGCTTCTCCGAGAAGAATTTTGTCCAGCGCGCAGCCCACCCGCCTGATCAAAGTCAGTTCGGGAAGCGCGGCGGGAAACTGGTGGAGGAGCTTGATCCAAAGCGCGGCGGCGTCGGGTTGGTGCGGTGCGCGCGAGAATTTGCGCTGCGAATCTGGCTGATCCGATGGCGCTTCGAGTATCGAAAGATAACGGCGCAGAACGCCGGCCCGCGACTGCGGTGGTTTGAGTTTCTTCAAGACGGAATCCGTCGAGGCGCGCCGGTCGGAGCGAGACGTACAGCCCAGTTTTGCCAACGCTTCGAGGAGATAAGCCCGAGCCAAAGCGTTTAGTCCGTGCTCCAGTTTCTGTTGTCGCGAAGTCCGGCTGCGGCCGGCTGATTCTCTCCAGCCAGTCTGCTGCACGCGTTTGATGATTCCCGAAGTGTCCGGAAGGAATGTGCTGGCGTCGGGCGAGACCTCAGAACCAGGCAACGGCTTCAGGTCCCAGCGCGAGTCGTAAAGCCACTCTTCCGGCAGGTCCAGGCGCGGGGCGCGGGAACCGGCCATCGCCTGGCTGCGAAAACCTTCAAAATCTATCAGCACCCGGCCAGCTTCATCAAGAACCTGCAGATTCCACGTGGCAAAGCGGGAACCCAGACCCACTAACTTTGTGTGGCACCAAACAACCGGACCGGGGCGTCCGAAGAACCGGATGCGATCAACAAACACTGGCAGCAACATCCTTTTCTCCAGCGGATTGTTGGGAGGTATTGCGAGAGTGAGAGCCTGGAAACAGGCGTCCAGCAACGCGGGATGGATGTTGTGATTTGAAGCGTCTTTCAAAATGTTTTCGGGCAGGCGGACACGCGCTAATGATTCTCCATCCCGGCGCCATACCGTTTCCAATCCCTGGAAAGACGGCCCGTAAGAAAGACCGATCAACTCGTATCCCGCATAAATCCTTTGCCCTTCGACTTCGTGTGTCCACGCCGTTTTCCGGACAGCTTCCAGATTCACGGCTGGCGGGGGTGGGGCGTGGGGCACGGCCTGGAGTTTGGCGACGGCATTGACGGTCCAGTCCTCATTCTTTGCACCGGCCCGACTGGTGAATTTAATGGTCAGGTCCGCCGGGTTGTAAGTCGTTTGCAGGTGGACGACTTCCTTGTTCTCCGGCAGGAAAAGCGCCTTTTGAAAATCCACATCTTCCACACCAAGGGGAACCTCGCCGAACAAGGTTCTGCCCACGCCAAACGCTGTTTCGATATAACCCGCTCCGGGGAACACAACGTGGCCCTGCACTCTGTGATCATTGAGAAAGGGAAACGTCTCTTGATCCAACCACGTCACCCAGCCGGGAGTGGCG
>CAZNOE010000648.1:0-1549 GCA_964574525.1 uncultured Bifidobacteriaceae bacterium | reverse complement strand
CGAAGCGACGGCAGGACAACGCCTGCAACCGAACGATGCGCCAGGCATTCTGAAATGGAGAGCAGAAGGGCAGGGTGGGCGCTCATTTCCACGAAGCAGCGATGGCCCTGCTGTATCAGCCCGTCCACAGCCGCGTCGAAATGAACTGGCTCGCGTACATTTCGCCACCAGTAATCGGACGTCAACTCGGGCCCGTCCATCTGCCGTCCAGCAACTGTTGAGATGAATGGCAGGACTGCCCGGTTGGGCTTTACCTCACCCAAAGATTGGAGCAATTCCGTTTTTATCGGGTCCATTTGCGCGCTGTGGAAGGCGTAGTGGACCTGGAGAAAACGGCAGAACACTCCTCGCTGTTCAAGCGATTGCGCGATTCCTTCGAGGATGACCGGCTCGCCGGACAGCGTGACGGAATTGGGGCTGTTGAACGCGGCAACGGCAATCCGGTCGCCATGTCCCGCGACCAGTTCCTTCGCCTGCCTCATATCCAGGCTTGCCGCCAGCATCCGGCCGTTGGGCGCCACATTCATGCAGCGGCCCCTGTGGAAGATGATGCGCGCAGCCTCGCGCAAATCGTAGATGCCGGCCAGATGCGCCGCCGCAACTTCGCCGACGCTGTGGCCAATCACGGCGGCGGGGCGGATACCCCAATTCTGCCACAAAGCCGCCAGTCCGATTTGAAGAGCGAAAATCGCCGGCTGCGCGATGGCGGTTTGATCCAGGCGCGATTCGGCTTCGTCCCGGCCCAGTTCATCCAGCAATGACCAGCCGCCGAATTCCTTGAAGAGTTTGTCGCACTCTTCCAGTTTCTCGCGGAAGAGCGGCTCCTGCTTCATGAGTTCCCGTCCCATGCCCCACCATTGGGGTCCCTGGCCAGAGAAAATAAAAACCGGACCTGCGGGAGCGTCTGTTGCGGCCTGGCCGACAGTCAAACCTGGCCTCGCTTCGCCGGCCAGAAATGCAGTGAGGTTTTCAAGTAATTCCTCCCGCGAATGGCCGACGGCGCAGAGACGATGAGGGTGATGGGTTCGCCGGACTGCTGAAGCGCGGCAAATGGAATAAACGTCGGGCGAATTACCATTCGATCCGGGTGCGACTGAAAGCAAAGCGTGAAAATTCTTCGCAACCGCCTGAAGAGCCTCTGGACTGCGCGCCGACAGAGGAAGGAGGACGGCTGTTTGAACTGATGCTTTTGTTGGAACGGCTTTTCTCTTCTTGATTTTCGACGACGGTGCCGCTTCGAGAATGACGTGTGCATTGGAGCCGCCGAATCCGAAGGAATTGATCCCGGCCAGTCTGCGGCCCGAACCATTTGGGAATGGCTCAATCTGTTGGACGACGCGCAGCTTGAGTTTTGCGAAATCAATGTGGGGATTCGGGTTCTTGAAGTGAAGACTGGGAGGAATGCATCCATGCTTCAACACCAACGCGGCTTTGATGATTCCGGCGATTCCCGCCGCGGCTTCCAGATGGCCGATGTTGGTTTTAACCGATCCCACGATGCACGGATCACTTTCGGAACGGCCTTCGCCGAGAGCCGTGCCCAGGGCGT
>CAZNOE010000647.1:0-3947 GCA_964574525.1 uncultured Bifidobacteriaceae bacterium | reverse complement strand
ATGTTTGAGCGAGTTGGTGATCGCTTCCTGCCCAACTCGCAAAAGGTTGTCTTCAGCTTTGGGTAACAACATTCTAGGCGGGCCGCTCGTCTGAACGTTCACGTCCACCGACCGGTCCGCCATCATTTGCCGGGCGGTCTCGGCCAGGGCGCTGGCTAGGTCGCCGCTTTCCAGAGCCGCCGAGCGAAGGTTCATCACGGAACGCCGCGCTTCGACCAGACTGTGGCGAACCATGCTCAAAGCCAAGTTGAGATGTTGTTGAGCTTGCGTGGGCGCTTCATTCAATTTGTTTGCCACCGCCTCCAACTGGAACCCGATTCCGGCGAGTCCTTGCGCGAGTGTGTCATGAAGGGCCCGCGCAATGCGGCTGCGCTCGGCTAACACCATGGAAAATTGAGCCTTCGCCCGTGCCATGCGGCGCCGATGAAAACTCCAGCCCGCCACGCCGACCATCAAAGCGCACAAGGCAATGAACCAAATCGTCTGATAAAAATGAGGGGGCAGGTAAAACGCGAACGACGCACCGGCTTCGTTCCAGAGTCCGTCGTCGTTGCAGGCAATGACCCGGAAGCGGTATTTTCCGGCTGGAATCTCGTTGTAAAAGGCGACGCGACGCGTCCCGGCTTCCACCCAGCCCCGGTCAAACGGTTCCAGCTGGTAACGGAAGCGCACCTTGCTCGGCACCAGAAAACTCAACGCGGTGTAATGAAAGCGCAGTTCGCGGGTGCCCGGCGATACGCGTAGCGGCGCTCCGATCGCCACGCTTCGCCCGTCCACAAACACTTGCTCCACCAGGACGGGCGGACGGCGTTCGTTCCGCTGAACTTTTGCCGGGTGGATCATCGTCACGCCGCTGGCGGTCGGAAACCACATTCTGCCATCGCGGCTTCTCCACCCGGCTGGCTGCGAGGCGCCTTCGCATTGAGTCGCTTTCATCCCGTCGGCAACTCCGTAACCGATGCACTTCAGCGCGCTGATGCGACCAGCATCGAATTCCGAGAACTCGCGTATCGGCACCTCGAAGATGCCCCGGTTGCTGGACATCCAAAGGTTGTATTCACCGTCTTCCAGGACCTGGTAGATGACATTCTGGAACAATCCATCGCGCGTTGTGTACGGACGAAATGTTCCCCCAGCATAGCGTGTGAGCCCACCTTGGGTTCCAAACCAGATCGCTCCGTCCGCATCTTGATGCATCGCGTAAACCGTGTCGTTTGCCAGTCCATCCTTGGTCTTGAAGATCGTGAACTTCCCATCGTGATAGCGGCACAAGCCCTCGTTGGTGCCAATCCAAAGACGGCCGTCACGGTCCTGGCTGATCATGCGAATGGAAGTGCTCGGCAGGCCGTCTCGAACGGTAAAACTGGTGAATACGCCATCCCGGAACCGGCAAAGCCCGCCTCGGTCGCCTCCAATCCAGAGATTTCCTTCGGTATCGGCGAAGATTGCCCGGACCCCGCCTTCGATCGTAAGTCCTTCCTCGGGTCCGTACGAAATAAACTTTCCTTCCCTGAACACGGCCACGCTGGCGGGCAGGCCCGTCCCCACCCACAGATTGCCTCCCCGGTCTTGCTCGATGGCCCAGGCAAAAAGGCTCCTCAATCCGTGCTCCTTGGTAAAGTGCGTGAACTGGCCGTTACGATACCGGCTCACGCCGCCGCCATGCGTACTCATCCAGATGTCGCCGCCGCCATCTTCCAACACGCACTTTGCGAAATTATGCGCGAGACCTTCCCGCGTCGTGAAGTTGGAGAACTTGCCGTCGCGCAGCCGGGCAAGTCCGCCACCGCGTGTGCCGATCCACAAGCTGCCTTCACGATCTTCGTAGAGTGCATCAATGTAATCGTGGGGTAATCCGTCCTGGGTCGTGAAACTGGTGAATTGGCCATTCTGAAACCGGCACAAGCCACTCCAGGTCCCCAACCAAAGATTCCCATTCCGGTCTCGAAGCAGGGTGCGAATCTTGTCGTCGGGCAAGCCATCGCGCTCCGAGTAAGAAACCGACCGGCCCGCTTGCCTTCGCCACAAGCCTGTGCCAGTGGCCGCCAGCCACAACGTTCCATCCGGATCCCACAGCAATTCCCGAATGCGGCTGCGCGGAAGACCGTCCCGTACCTGCACGGCCGGCGACTGGCTGTCCGCCATGCGATACAGCGCAGTGGTTGTTGCCACCCAGAGTTCTCCGTTCACGTCCTCGCGAATGCACAAAACCTGGCCGCTCACCAAGCCCTCTGAATTTCCTGCCGTGACGAGCCGGTCACCTTCCAAGGTAACCAATCCGTTCCACGTTCCGAACCACATTCTCTTTTGCTTGTCCTCCAGAATATCGAAGACTCCGTTGCCGGGCAGACCATCCTTCGTGGTGTAATGCGTGAACTTCCCATTTGCGTAACTGCTCAGACCACCGTTGAAAGTACCGACCCACAGACGTCCGCCGCTATCTTCCCGGAGCACGCGGATATCATCTGATCCCAGCCCTTCGTGGCTGTCCGTTCGGAACACGGTGAAAGTCACCCCGTCAAAACGCGCCAGGCCGTCTCGCGTGCCGATCCAGAGATAGCCGTCGCGGGTTTGAGTGATGGCTTGGACGGAACCTTGCGGAAGCCCGTGCCGTTCCGTCCAGACATCCAGATGGTACTGGGTGACTGCCTTGGTCGGGTCCAAAGCGTGCGCGCCCGTCGCCATAAGCACGAGCGCCAAGCACCAACGCGCCTTCGCTGAAACGAAATGAACGCAACGAGTCACGTGAAAGTCGTAGTTGAAAGTAACTCACCTAGCCTGGCCGAGCGCAAACAGAATCCAACCCGGAGCGCGTAGATCAAAAGTGCTACCAGCAACGTGAACCATTGGCTCGAGCAAAAGTCAGTCGGTTTGCGGAGCGGCACGCCGTTCTTCCAGCCGGAGCGCCATGCGCCGCCGTGGCCCAACGATGAGGGCGAAGGTGGTTTTGCGCGAGGAACATGAAGATCGAGTTTCAGCCCTCTATCTCCGACGCGGTCGCATTCGAGGTCTCGGCTGAGGTCCCACCGATTCAAGCCAACGGCATTCGCAACAATGGCGAGAAGCAATCCAGCAAAAAAAGGAGAGCCGATTTGAATTCTGCCCGGACCTTAGGGCGGCGGCTTCCTTGCTTCATCGGCTTGATAATCTGGTCCGGAACTGACGGAAGGCGTAGTGTGGGTGGGCTGCGATACGCGGGCTGCCAGCATCACGCGATGTAGCGCGGCAATGGTTTCAGCAGAAGGTTTGAAGTTTCCAGGACGGTAGCCCTCCGCGATCAATAACGGCGTCCAGCCATACTTGTTCTTCCGGTTCCAAATCTCGATCTTGGCTCCCTTGTCGGCGAGGAACTGCACCACCTTCGGCAGATTCTTGTAGGCGGCGCCGTGCATGGCCGTTTCGCCGTGGGCATCCACTGCATTTACATCCACGCCAAGGTCCAAGGCCAGTTGCGCCGCTTCGAGTACTTCCGGCTCTTCTCCGGCGGTTTCATTCGCGGCGTCCGACCCGACTCCGATTCCACACGCGACCATCAAAGGCGTACAGCCCTCACCGTTTCCCAATTTCGGATCCGCGCCCAACTCCACCAGGAGGCGCATGTAAGCAATGTCCGCGGTTGCAGCGGCCATGAAGAACGGCGTCGCACCGACTCCGCTCCAGAGACCCGGCCCGCCCTTGCCACTCTTCAACCGCGCATTCACGCCCGCGCCGTGCTCGACGAGCTTCCGGATGAACTGGACGCTGCTTAAATTGCCCGAGCCAAGCGGAGGTGGAGCACCTCGGTCTTCGCCACGGGGCGGCTTGCGGACCCAAGTCATCACGTGAAGTGGTGTGAACCCGGAACGCTGATCATTTGGGTCAGCGCCCGCTTCGATCAACTCCAGCGCCAGCTCGAAATGGCCATTCTCGACGGCGAGGATCAGCGCGCTGGTTCCCTTTGGTGGATT
>CAZNOE010000646.1:0-3955 GCA_964574525.1 uncultured Bifidobacteriaceae bacterium | reverse complement strand
GCGGTCATTTCCGAACCCATCGTTGCGCCGACATAGACGCCGTGGGTCCAGTTGAACGCCTGGTAAACCAGCGGCATCGTGTCCGCGCGGCGTCCGCCGAAGATGATGGCGCTGATGGGCACGCCGTTCGGGTCGTTGACTTCGGGCGCGAGCATCGGGTTGTTCGCCATCGGCGCCGCGAAGCGGGAATTGGCGTGCGCAGCCTTTTCCTTCGAGGCCGGTGTCCACTTGTTGCCGCGCCAGTCGAGGCATTCCTTGGGCGGCTCGCCGTCCTTGCCTTCCCACCATACGTCAAGGTCGGGCGTGAGCGCGACGTTTGTGTAAAGCGTTTCGCGCGAAATAATCTTGACCGCGTTGGGGTTCGATTTCGAGTTCGTCCCCGGCACCACGCCGAAATACCCGGCCTCGGGGTTGATGGCGTAGAGCCGTCCGTCCGGGCCAGGTTTCATCCACGCGATGTCGTCACCCACGGTCCAAATCTTCCAGCCTTTGAACTGCGCGGGCGGAATGATCATGGCAAAATTCGTTTTGCCGCACGCGCTCGGAAACGCCGCGGCGACGTACGTCTTTTCTCCGTCCGGTGACTCGACGCCGAGGATCAACATGTGCTCGGCCATCCAGCCCTCCTTGCGTCCGAGAAATGAGCCGATGCGCAACGCCAGACATTTTTTGCCGAGCAGGACGTTGCCGCCATAGTTCGAGCCGAGCGAAATGATTGCGTTGTCGTCCGGAAAATGCGCGATGTAGCGGCGGTCCGGGTTGATGTCCAACATACAGTGCAGTCCCCGATTGAAATCCGCGCCGTCGCCCAGTTGCTCATAGGCGACGCGGCCCATGCGTGTCATGATGCGCATGCTCAACACGACGTAAATCGAGTCCGTCAGCTCGACGCCGACCTTGGCGAGCGGTGAACCGGGCGGCCCCATGAGATAGGGCACCACATACATCGTGCGCCCGCGCATCGCGCCGTCGCACAAGGCGCGGAGCTTCGCGTACATCGTTTGCGGCGCCATCCAGTTGTTCGTCGGCCCGGCTTCCTCCTCCGTCTCGGTGCAGATGTAGGTACACTGCTCCACGCGCGCGACGTCGTTGGGATTTGAGCGGTGATAGTAGCAGCCCGGCAGTTTTTCCTGGTTCAGCTTGATGAGAATGCCTTCGGCAACGGCCTTTTCCGTCAGCAATTTGTTTTCCTCGTCCGATCCGTCACACCAGAAAACCCGATCGGGCTGGCAGAGCCGCGCTTGTTCCTCGACCCAGGCCTGGACTGTTTTGTTCGTCGTGTTGCAGGTGCCTGATTCACTTTTCATCGTTTTGTATTATCGCTCGACCAGCGGAAAGGAAGCGATGCACGTTTGCATTTCTTGCACCGCGAGATTTCCAGGACGCCAGAAGATGCCACAGGCCGCGTGCGGCGGGTAGTTCAAATTCAATGTGCTCCCGCAAAAAACGGTCGCTCTTCGCCAAAGAAAGAGAAGCCGCAGATGGGGTTCCGCGCTGAGATTGTTCTGCTGACAAAGCGAACCGGGGATGGGCCCGTGCCGGACTGTCTGTCTGGGGGAATCAGGGTGAGTGCGGTCCGGCGCGGGGGGTCGCCCTAGGGCGCGATGCCCAGGTAGCCTTGAGAAGATCATGAGCCTCGAAGACACAATCGGCTATCGCCAAAACGTGCCTGCCTGCGCCGTGTGCGGCAAAAAACGTGCAGGGCGGCGGCGGCTTCGCGCGCGTGAATCGCAACGGCCACTTGATCGAGTTGTGCTGCCCGCTTTGTCTTGAAACATTCGAGAATGACCCTGATCCCTACCTGCGCCGTCTCGAACGAATAGACTACTTCCGCTATCTCTCTGAACTCGAAACCCCTGCGGCCAAGGCTTGATCTGTGTGAATTCGGAGGGAGAGTTACACGAGTCCCCATTTTGTGATCGGCGTAAATCCCATCGCCGTCGGCGCAAGTATGTGTTAAAAATGATGAACGATCTATGACCCAGACCGCAAGAACCGACGCCCGCCGTGACCGCGCTGCTCAAGCCTGTCTTGCCCGGTCAGTGGTGAGCGCGTTGGCCGAAGAGCCGACGCTCGAAGCGGTGACGATTGATCGCACGCAACGCACGATCTCAGTCGCCACGCTCGGACGCTCGGATGTCGCGAAGCTGACGGAGCGAATCACGGAAAAATTTCAGGAGGCCCAGGAGTCCGGCGCCGGCCACGTTTGCTCGCTGCTCACCGGGCAGGGGGACTGTTCGACTTGCGAAACCCCGCTGTCCGAGGACGAACGACAGCGCGTGACCATCAAGCATGACGGTGGCACGACCACCATCGCGCGGGTCACGTGCCCAACCGCGCCGAAGTTCTGGCGCTGGCGCAACATGCCGTTCCCCAAGGTGGTCCAGCGCGACGTCGAGTTTCTCGAACATGCCGACGAGCACGTGGACGAATGGAAAGCGCAACTCGCGGCGGCGATTCTTTGCGGTGTCTGCGGGCTGGCCGGATATTTTTTACAACGCGCCGGGCATCCTGCGCTCTCGCTCACCAGCTTCATAGCGGCTTACCTGGCGGGCGGTTGGTTCCCGGCGGAGGAAGTTTTGGAACGACTGCGCAAGAGCGCGATTGACGTTCACTTCTTGATGCTCGCCGTCGCTGCCGGCGCGGCCAGCATCGGTGCCTGGGGTGAAGGCGCGGTTTTACTTTTCCTCTTCTCGTTGTCCGGAGCGTTGGAACACTATGCGCTGGGCCGCACGCAGAAGGAAATTCGTGCGCTGTTTCGTGAAACGCCCAAGGTCGCCATTGCGCTTGACGCGCAAGGCAACGAGCGCGAAGTCAAAGTCGAACAAATCCGCACGGGCCTGCGCTTGCTCGCCAAGCCGGGCGCGCAATTTCCGGTGGATGCTGAAGTGGTCAAGGGCCAGACGGCCGCGGACGAATCGAACCTCACCGGTGAAGCGACACCGGTGGAAAAAGGCGTCGGCGATACGGTGCTGGCGGGCACGATCAATCTCTGGGGCGCGGTGGAAGTCAGCGTGTTGCGGCCCGCTGCGGAAAGCTCGCTGCAAAAAATCATCCACCTCATCAAGGAAGCCCAGCACCAGAAGGCGCCGTCCCAACAATTCACAGACAAGTTTGGGACGTATTACACCTACATCGTCCTGGCAATGTCACTGGCGATGTTTTTCGTGTGGTGGCTGGGCTTTCGGTTGCCGCCATTCACCTCCACGGCCTCAGCGCACAGCGCATTTTATCGCGCGATGACGCTGCTGGTCGTGGCGTCGCCCTGCGCTCTGGTGCTTTCGATTCCGTCGGCCGTGCTCGCCGCGATCGCGTGGGGAGCGCGCCATGGCGTGCTCATCCGCGGCGGCGCGGCCGTAGAGAAACTGGCGGACGTGAATGTAGTGGCTCTGGACAAGACCGGCACGCTCACGACTGGCGAACTGCGCGTGGAAAAAGTCGAGAGCTTCCCTCCCGGCCGCGAAAGCGAAATCGCGCGGCTGGCCTATTCGCTCGAAAAACTTTCCACCCATCCGCTCGCCCGCGCCATCACGCGTTACGGCAAGTTGCAGAAACTTGAAACCGTCGAGCTCAATCAATTTGCGTCCGTCACCGGCCAGGGTTTGCGCGCGAGAGGGAACGGCGGCGAGTGTTTCCTGGGCAGACGCGAGTGGATCGCGGTTGTGCAACCGGACCGGAACATTGCGCAGATATCGGCCACCGCAGCCGGCTTTTCAGAGATCTGGCTCGCGCAGTTCCCCTCCCCGGAGGGGCTAGGGGTGGGTTGCACCGCCCTGCTTGGCCGGGTCATTCTTCGCGACGACATCCGCCCTCAGGCGCGGTCCGTCGTGGATGAGTTAAAACAAAGCGGCCTGCGTACGCTCGTGCTCACCGGCGACCGCCGCGCCACGGCCGAGTATCTCAAAACCGAACTCCATCTCGACGAAGTGCGTGCCGAACTCAAGCCGGAGGAGAA
>CAZNOE010000645.1:0-3970 GCA_964574525.1 uncultured Bifidobacteriaceae bacterium | reverse complement strand
GGTGAAATAAAATGAAAGCCATCGAACTGAAAATGCCGGATGAAGTTTACCAGAAGCTGGAAAACATGGCGTCGCACGACCACCAGCAGGTGGATGCGTTCGCGCTGCGGAAGCTGGAGGAACTCGTCCGCGCCGTTGAGAGCTTCGCCGATCTGGAGCGCCGCGCCAAGCGGGGCAACGTGGAGAAGTTCCGCGCGGCGATGGCCAAAGTGCCAGACGCGCCAGCCATGCCGGGGGATGAGTTGCCTGAATAGAAATCCGCAGGCATCGGATTGATTCAGAAGATATGCCCCTCAAGCCGTGGTATAAAGTTGTCACGCTGCGTGAAGATTTGCGCGAGGGCAAACCGCTCGACGCATCGGAGTTCGCCGTCCATCTGGATCAGGTTCGCGAAGGCAAAGCGCCTGCTGATTATCAAAAGCCGGAGCGATTCTTCGAGCGGACCTATCTCACCAAGAATCTCGCCAGCCTCGCTTCCGAAGTCATCCGCCGTCTGTCCGGCGAAAAAACGGAAACGAACGCCATCTTCAATCTCGCCACGCAGTTCGGCGGTGGCAAGACGCACGCGCTGACGCTGCTCTACCACTTGGCAAAGCTCGGCCCGGCAGCGAACAAGTTGGCCGGGGTTTCACAATTGCTGACTCGTGCCGGCGTGTCCAGTGTGCCGAAGTCCGAAGCCGCTGTTTTCGTCGGCACAGAATTTGATTCAATCAGTGGGCGTGGCGGAAAAGACGGCACACCGCTTCGCAAAACGCCGTGGGGTGAAATCGCTTGGCAGCTTGGCGGCGAGAAAGCGTTCGCAATCGTGGCCGAACATGACAAAAAGGGAGAGGCACCCGGCGGCGAAGTCATTCGCCAATTTCTTCCGAAGGACAAACCGAGCCTCATCTTGATGGACGAGTTGATGAACTACGTCAGCCGCAATCGGCGGGGCGGTTTAGGCGCGCAGCTTTACAATTTTCTGCAAAATCTTTCAGAAGTGGCACGCAGCACAGACAACGTCGTGCTGGCCGTTTCCATTCCGGCATCGGAATTGGAAATGACGGCGGAAGACCAGTCCGATTTTGAGCGGTTCAAGAAAGTTCTCGACCGGCTCGGCAAAGCCATCGTCATGTCGTCGGACACGGAGATTTCCGAAATTATTCGTCGCCGGTTGTTCGAGTGGGACGAACGCGCTGTCACCAGCGAAGGCAAAGTGATGTTGCCAAAGGAGGCGTTGGATACTTGTGTGGAATACGCCGATTGGGTTGTCCAGCATCGGCAACAATTGCCAAGTCAATTTAACGTGGACGGAGCGCGCGACGCATTTGCCGCCACCTATCCATTTCACCCGGCGGTCATTTCCGTGTTTGAGCGCAAGTGGCAGGCGTTGGCACGATTTCAGCAAACCCGTGGCGTGTTGCGTCTGCTCGCTCTGTGGGTCTCGCGTGCTTACCAGGAAGGATTCAAAGGCGCCCACAAGGATGCAATCATTGGACTCGGAACGGCTCCCCTAGACGACGCAATGTTTCGCTCCGCAACTTTTGAGCAGTTGGGTGAGACAAAGCTGGAAGGCGCGGTGACGACTGACATTTGCGGCAAACGTGATTCACACGCAACGAGGCTTGATTCCGAGGCGCAGGAAACCATCAAGAATGCGCGCTTACATCGCAAAGCAATAACGGCCATTTTCTTCGAGTCCAACGGCGGTCAGGCGAAGGCCGACGCAACCGTGCCAGAAATCCGTTTCGCCGTAGCCGAACCCGGACTGGACATCGGAAACGTCGAAACCGCGTTGGAGGCGTTGACCGAGGGGTGTTACTACCTTGCGGTTGAGCGGAATCGCTACCATTTCAGTCTCAAAGAAAATCTTAACAAACGGTTCGCCGACCGGCGTGCCACCATTCCGCCCGCCCAAGTCGAAGAACAGATACGCGAAGAAATCCAGAAAGTGTTTTCCACCGGCAACGGCCTGGAGCGTGTTTATTTCGCGGAGAAGACAATTCAAATCGCTGACCGTCCGACTGTCACGCTGGTCGTGCTATCGCCTGACCAGTCATTGCAGGACGAGAAGGCCACAGCGTTGTTTGTTGAGAACATGATTCGTGAATACGGCACATCCTCGCGCACGTTCAAAAGTTCCATCATTTCTGCGTGCCAGAATCCCCGGACAATCTGCGCGAAGACGCCCGCAAGGTGCTCGCTTGGGAGGCCGTCGATGATGATGATTTGAAATTGGATGAAACTCAGGTTCACCAACTTGCGGAAAATCTCAAGAAAGCCCGGCGCGACTTAAAAGAAACCATCTGGCGCACCTATAAGAATTTGATGTTGCTCGGCAAGGACAACACCGTGAAGCGTGTTGATCTTGGTCTGGTTCATTCCAGCGCGGCGACGGACTTGGTTTCGCTGATTGTCACCCGGTTGAGTTCTGACGGCGATTTGGAAACCAAGGGCATCAGTCCATCGTTTCTAATTCGTAACTGGCCGCCAGCATTCAAGGAATGGTCAACGAAGTCAGTGCGCGATGCTTTTTTCGCATCGCCACAATTTCCGCGTCTTACAAATCCCGACGTGTTGAAGGAAACTATTTCGCGCGGTGTTGGCAACGGCCTGTTGGCGTATGTCGGCAAAACGCAGTCGGGCGAATACAAGCCGTTTCACTTCAATCAAGCTTTGATGACCGCCGATGTCGAGATTTCCGACGAGATGTTCATCGTCACGAAAGAGACGGCAGACAACTACCTAAAAACCCGAGTTGCATCGCCCGCACCCGACGGATCAACTCCGGCAGCCACAACATCGCCCGCCCCTGTCTCGGCTGTCGCCGTTGATTTGATTCCCCCGCCGACTGCGTCTTCAGCCACCTCCGGCTTGACGTGGACAGGCGACATACCGCCGCAGAAATGGATGAATTTCTACACCAAAGTTCTTTCCAAGTTCGCATCAGCGCGTGGCTTGAAGTTGACGGTGAAGATTGAAGTTTCGCCGGAAGGCGGCGTGTCCAAGCAGAAGTCCGAGGAAACCAAAACCGCGCTCCGCGAGCTTGGCTTGAATGATGATGTCAAATCCACATAACACGATCCCTTAGCCCGCATATTTCATAGCCCCTCTCATTAACACCCCGCTTCAGCGGGGTGAAAGGGGCGGGGTGCTGGGAAAACCGTTTCAACGGTTTTCCACACCCTGTCGAAACCGTTGAAACGGTTTCGACTCCGCCGCCGTCGCCAACACCCCGCTGAAGCGGGGTGTTAATGAGAGCCGGCGGAATGGGGGCTGTGGGTCTGTGAAATATGCGGGTTAGGCCCTCACCAGCCGCACCGCGCCGCTCTTGCTTTTGATCACCGATCCATATTTGGCGAGCATCGCCTGGGCGACGCGCGAAATCACGGGGCGGGTGTCGCCCTTGTCGGTAACCGGTTTGCGTCGTACCGACGTTCTCGTATTTCAATCCTTCACCAGCCGGCGCAGCCGATTGCTGGGACTTGTGTTTGCGGTGTGACGGAGTTTTGGGGACCAGAATTAACCAATCATTCCTTAAGAATCCTCCGAAGGAAGGCTGGCCATAAATCACGCAATTGCCTGCTTTAATGCAGCTAGGAACTCCTTTGTGTCAAAAAAGTAATTCGGGATAGACATGTGCATCCACGTTCGTCAACTCCAGCACTTCAGATTGTCCGGCGACGCTCCTCGTCACCGCCTTAGCCGCCGGCTGTCTCGCCTCTGGGAGGGTGGAACGCCAGACCAGTTTGCGTTTCCTCTTTACGCGGTAATCGCAGACGAAGTATTCCTTGCCGCCCTTGAGAGTGGTCGAATCAGGACCGTTATCCCGTCACGTTTGAACTCAATCAAGGACTTGTTTTCATCAGCTTTCATTTTACCGCAATGATAGATTACGGCTAGAAAACAGCCAATATCTCATTTATCTAAAGAAAATGGTCGGGGCGGCGAGATTTGAACTCGCGACCTCTTGCACCCCAAGCAAGCGCGC
>CAZNOE010000644.1:0-3979 GCA_964574525.1 uncultured Bifidobacteriaceae bacterium | reverse complement strand
CGTGGTTACCAACTGCGGCAACGTTCCGCTCCACGGCATCACGATTGTGGATAACATTTACGGCAGCGTTGGAACAATCGCTTTGCTGGCGCCCGGCGGAACGGCAACCCTCACGAGGTCGATAACCAACACCTGCGGCAACTTCCCGAACACGGTGACCGCCAGCGGCCTAAGCCCATGCAACACACCGGTTTCGGCCCAGTCCACCGCCACGTGCGTGGTGACGGAGAATCCCTGCATCCGCGTCACCAAAACGTGCGACACGGTTGTCATCGGTCAGGCCAACTTGCTCACCGCCGTGGTTACCAACTGCGGCAACGTTCCGCTCCACGGCATCACGATTGTGGATAACATTTACGGCAGCGTTGGAACAATCGCTTTGCTGGCGCCCGGCGGAACGGCAACCCTCACGAAGTCCGTGACGAACACCTGCAGCGTCACGAACGTGGTGACCGCCACCGGCCTAAGCCCCTGCAACACCTCGGTGACAAACACGGCCACCGCCGTCTGCGTCGTGGAGGATCATACCCCGCCGGTTATCAGCTCCGTATCGGTGGATCAAACGTCCCTGTGGCCGCCCAACCACAAGATGCGAGATGTCACGGTCATTTACAATTCCAGCGATGCTTGTTGCGATACGTGTGTCCTCAGTGTCAGCAGCAATGAGGCCGAGAACGGCTTCGGTGATGGCGATACCTCGCCCGATTGGGAAATTGTCGATGACCACCATGTGCGTTTGCGGGCCGAGCGTTCCGGCACGGGCAATGGCCGGATTTACACCATCGCGATTGTCTGCTCGGATTGCTCCTCGAACAGGACAACGGCAACGGTGAACGTCGTGGTGCGCACAACATCACCGCCCCGTTGAGCGGCGCTTCGTTCAGGATCAACACTACGGTGGACTTTGCCGGCACTTTCTGGGACATCCCCGCCAATCGCCATTCAGCCACCTGGCAGTTTGACGGCTTGAGCACGGCAGGGAGCGTGACCGAACCGAGCGGGTTGAAGAGCGGTGTGGTCAAAGGCAGCTACAAATTCAGCGCGCCCGGCGTTTACAAAGTCACCCTGTTCATCAAGGACCAAAAGGGTGTGACCAGTTGGGTGAACACCGCGGGCGACGTGGAATCCATCGTGGTGATCTATTATCCCAATGGCGGTTACAGCATTGGCAGTGGGTGGATCAACTCACCCGCCGGCGCCTACGCGCAGCCCAGTCTCACGGGCAAATTGAGCTTTGGCTTCAGCTCGCAATACTTCAAGGGCGCGGCCAACCCGAAAGGCGAGGCGCTGGTGGATTTCCTGGTGGGCAGCCTGGAATTCAGCGCGTTGAACTTTGAGTACCTGTCGATCTCCGGCGCGAAAGCACAATTCCGCGGCTTTGGCAAAATCAACGGGGTCTCGGGCTATAACTTCCTCCTGACGGTGATCGACGGGGCGCTGGCCGGCGACGGAGAGAGCAAATTCCGGATCAAGATTTGGGAGAAGGCCTCGGGCACGATCATCTACGACAATGAACCGGGCCGTTCGGACGCGGCTGATCCGATCACGCCCGTGAGCAACACCAGCAGCATCATTATCAAGAAGTAAATCCTGGAATCTGCGCCGTTTGCGAGCCTCGGCCATCCGGCCCTTGAAGAAAGGGCCGGGCCTGGCTTTTCAATCCACAAACGCCATTGCCTGGCGGTGGGGAAGAATCCAATGAAAACTTGGCGCCATTTCCGTATGATGATTCAGACATGAACCGCTTTGAGAGCAATCTCACGATCATCGAGCATCCAGCCCATGCTGACCTGCCGGCATATTTGCCAACCAGGCAAAGTCCGCTCGCCAGAATGCCGGGAGTGGTGCAGATTGTGAGCGCAGTTGACGGGATCTCGGCTTGAACAATCAGGTTTTCGCCGCAGTCAGAAACACATCATGGAACGAAATGTCCAGCCTCAGAAACCGGCCCCCGCAGGGGCGGGAAGAGGGTTTTGGCTTCTGGTCGGGGCGGGGGCGTTGCTCGTGGTGGCTCTGATGGCGGTGCGCGCCTGGCGTTCCGGTACCAGTGACGCGGCGGTTGCCAGTGGGTTGCCCGATCAAGTCATTGCACCCGGGCCGGTGGCTGGTGTTGAAATGAATCCACCGCCAGCCACGGCGGCGGATCGTCCGGCAAGTGCGCGCCAGGCGGCACCCGCTCCGCCGGCCCGGATTCCGGCGCCCGAACTGCCGGCACCTTCGGCGGAGTCCCGGCAACGGGTCAACGCCTTATGGCAGTTGGATCCGACCGCCGGCCCCATGACGGCCGAGCGTGCCGCGCAGTGGAAGCAGAACTTCGAGCAACTGGTGCAGGGCGGCGCCGCCTCGGTGCCCGCCATCGCGGAATTCCTCAAGTTGAACAAGGACTGGACATTCAGCGCCGGGGAGGGCGGGATGCTGGGCTACGGTTCGGGCCGCGCGGCCATGCTGGACGCCTTGGCGCAGATCGGTGGCGTGGAAGGCATTGGTGTGCTGGGTGAGCTTTTGCAGACGACCGCCGCGCCGCGGGAGATTGCGCTGCTGGCACGCAGCTTGGAGACCCTGGCGGCTGACCAATACCGCGCCCAGGCGGTCGAAGCGGCGCGCCAATCGTTGAGCATGGCCGTGGACAAGCAGTTGGAAGGATTCGACGTGGCGCCGCTCTTCGAGGTGATTCAGAAATACGGCGGGCCGGAGATCGTGAACGATCTCGAGCACGCCACGTCGCAATGGAATTACTACGCCACGCTGGCGCTGGGCAACCTGCCGGACGGCGCGGGGGTGCCGGCATTGATCCGCATGGCGGCGTTGGGGCCGGACAGCCAACCGAATCCGGGAAGGCTGCAGGCGCTGCAGGTGCTGGCACAACTGGCTTCCGTCAATCCGGACGCCCGCAGCGCCCTGATCGAGCAGGCGCACGCCAACCAGATCAGTGCGAATCTCTGGCCCTATCTCGCGCGACCGCTGTCCGGTGACCAGGCGCATGTGCAAGATTCGGTGCTGAACGAAAACATTTCGGCGCTGGCCGGCGCCAGCACCAGCTCGTCGCACATCAATCACAACAACCAGAATTTCTTTTATGCCCCGGTCGGCGGCGGGTTGACGGCGGACCGGGCGAACCTGCAACTGGTGTTGGTGAACGAACTCGCGGCGGTGGCCTCGAATCCCGATGGTCAGCGGGTGCTGCAACAGACGCGCGCATTGCTGGAGCAGCGCTTGGCCATGGCGACCACAGGGGCCATCGTCAAACCATGAAATACGGGTAGTTCCGGTGAGGTGTCAGCCTTGGCTAAACTTTCCGAAATGGACTCCGGCAGGACTTCCGAGTTGCGCGCCAGGAATGTGTTCTACGGTGGAACGATTCGGTTTCCTCGGATAAGGGTAGAGGGAGCAGACGTGTCCGCTCCCCCCTATCCCGTGTTCCGGCTCGAACGCTCTGGTTCAGCCAGGCGCAGCGCAAATGGATTGGTTTTCCGCGCCGGTCCCGAAGCCGTCGGTGATCCAGTGGGATTTGCCCGCGGCACCCCGCCTTCGCCCAGTTCGCCGATTGGTTCCGAAAATACTCTCAAGCGCGGGCTCCCGCGGAAAAGGCCGCGCTGGAGGCCGAAGGTGTGGAACTTGCCAGCGTGCGCCGCGCCGCACTGGCGGAATTGATTCAGAGCGACCCGGAGGGCGCATTGAAGCTGGCAGCGCCCGTGCGCGTGCGCCGGATGATCGAAGAGAATCCGCCGTTGCGCGGTTCGGACATCGGTGCGCTTTCGGATCGGGAACTGCAGGTTCTTAAATCCGTCGCCGCCGGCCAGCGCAACCGGCAAATTGCCGCCGAACTGAAACTGAGCGTCAAGACCATCGAGACTTACCGCGAACACCTCAAATACAAGTTGGGATTGGGCTCCGGGCGCGAACTGATCCGGTACGCGGACGAATGGATGCGGAATCAATCGTGATCCCAACCACCGTCGGAAAATCCTTTGTCCCCATT
>CAZNOE010000643.1:0-3992 GCA_964574525.1 uncultured Bifidobacteriaceae bacterium | reverse complement strand
CCGCAAGGGTCGGTCCAAGCGATCACCCAGACGCACGATGGGTATCTCTGGATCGGAACGCGCGATGGGTTGGCGGCAGTCCCTCAAAACCCTTGCAGAGAATTCAGGCGCTCGCTTGAATTCGGCCATGACTCAGGCGTTGTCGAATTTGAAGCGAATACTTGCAGTGGTTGCTGGCTTCGTCGGTCTTCTTTCGTTCTCGCCATCTCTCACTTTCGCAGCCACGCCCCGAACGGTGTCCCTGGTGGCTGGTGATGCCACAGCGAAGCCCATCCATCTCGCTTTAAGCAAACTGTCGCAGGCGCTTCAGCAAAAGGGGGTGCGCTTGGAGGATGCGAGCTTGTTACAGAATGCCACCGGAGAGACAGTCGTTGTGGCAGGACTCACATCCGTACCCAGCGAAGCGGCGAAGTTCATTTCTGAGTTGCGGCTCACATCTGACACGGAGCCCGAATCGCTGCTCATCCGGAGATTCAATCGCGAGGGGCTTTATTGCCGCGAAGAAGCGGACAAGAGCAAGGCCGCCAAAGGCACAGTGGCGTTGCTGGAGGCCACGCCGGCGGGATTGAAAGAAACGGGCCGCTTCGATCCTCCCGGCCGCAGTGACAAAAACTCTTGGTCGCATCCGGTGATCGCCGGAGGCAAGCTGTTCCTACGCGATCAGGAAGTCCCGCTCTGTTACGACGTGAAGGCAAAGTGAGCCGGCGGCGCACCTTGGAGACTGGCGACGTGACTGGGCTGCCGCGTCCGGCGCAATACTCGCCTGAGATTCGTTCACAAAACCGAAGACAGAGTCAGTTTGCTGCAGGTGGAGTTCGATTTTTGCTTCACCGTCGAATCGCAACTTCCCGCGCTTTGCGCTGACCGTCCACTGATGAGGGCATCGTGGCCGCGTTCTCGCCGCGGTGGTGAAGCGCACGGCGAAGGCTTCTCAAGGCCCAAGGGGACGCGCGCGTTAAGAAACGCTTCAGAGTGAGCAAATGGTTTCAGAGCGAGGACAACCGGAATCCCTCGCCAGCAACCTCGTTGCCCGGCAATAGGCCTAAAGTTCTATAGGATGTTCCTACTTAAAGGGACTGGCATGAACGCTCCCCCTGTGTAAAGCTCAAGTCGTCCCATTGATAATGACGCGTCGAACGCTCGGAGCAGTTTCGGGCTGATTAACGATCACACGCTTAAATACTTTGTGAGTTCAATCTTGGTGTCAGACCTCGTGAGCTGGTTGTCCGTCTTGTCTGGAATCGGTCTGATATCGGCCGGCCCGGGCCAACCAGCGCCAGTCATATTTGTCTTTCCGATGAACCGAGCCAGTGCTTAGCGTGCCACATAACCAACACGGTGATTGGCGAGTACTCGTGGCTTGTCTCGGCTTGCTTACTTTTGAATCGGTTTCACTTTTGGCACAGAATGAAAAGTTCTCTGCGGACGAACTTCCAATCAACAAACTGAAAGCGTCACAGCGGCCAATTTCGCCACTCCACTCTTTTGTGGGTCGGTATTGTGCCGACTGCCACGACAGCGAGATGAAAAAGGCGGGATTGGATCTTGATGGCATCCTGGTGGAAGACGTGACGAAACATCCCGAAGTCTGGGAAAAAGTTGTCCGCAAGCTGCGCGCACGTCAAATGCCTCCGATGGGAAAGCAGCGGCCGGAGGAAAGCACTTTTGAAACGGTCGTGTCGCGGTTGTCAGACTCGCTGGACAGCGCCGCCACCGGGCATCCGAATCCCGGTCGAACCGAAACATTCCGCCGGCTCAATCGAACGGAATACCAGAATGCAATTCGCGATTTGTTGGCGTTGGATATTGACGCCAACACACTGTTGCCAAAGGACGATGCCAGTCATGGCTTTGACAATGTGACGGTCGGAACTCTCTCGCCGACGCTCCTGGATCGCTACATCTCCGCCGCACAGAAGATCAGCCGGTTGGCGGTCGGGTCGCCTCGTCGTGCGCCGGGCGGCGACACAGTCCGGATCCGGCCGGACCTCACGCAAGAGGAACACGTCGAGGGGCTTCCCGTGGGCACGCGCGGTGGCACGTTGCTTCCCTATACTTTTTCCCGCGATGGCGAGCATGAAATTCAGATCAGGCTGACGCGGGATCGAAATGAAGTGGTTGAGGGATTGCATGAGCCGCACGAGTTGGAAGTGCTGTTGGACCGGGAGCGCGTCACGCTCTTCACTGTGTCACCGCCGGCTGACAAGGATTATGAAACGGTGGATCGGAAGTTGAAGGTGCGGCTCCCGGTGACCGCCGGCCCGCATCAACTGGGCGTGACCTTTCTGAAGAATCCTTCGGCGGTGCTCGAAACCAAACGTCAGCCATATAACGCGCACTTCAACATGCACCGGCATCCTCGCCTTGGGCCGGCCATCTACCAGATTTCGATCAACGGCCCCTACGACTCGAATGGGCCAGGGGAATCGCCCAGCCGCCGCCGGATTTTCGTGAGCTACCCGGGGAAGCCAGTTGAGCGGAGCGCCGGTCTCCGACCCGGCGTGTCTCAAAACGACGAATCGCGCCGGGTCGGAGACCGGCGTTCCGATAACGAGAATCTCGACGAAGACTCCAGCGCCGAACGTATCCTATCCACGCTGATGCGCCGAGCCTACCGGCGGCCAGTGACTAAGGCCGATCTCGAGAAACCGATGGAGTTCTATCGCAAGGCGCAGGCGGAGGAAGGCTTCGAGGCGGGGATCGAGGCCGCCTTGAGCGCGGTGCTGATAAGTCCGGAGTTCCTTTTCCGCGTCGAGCATGACCCCGCCACAGTCACGCCGAACACGGCTTATCGCATCAGCGATCTGGATCTGGCGTCGCGCATTTCTTTCTTCCTGTGGAGCAGCATCCCGGACGATGAACTGCTCGATACCGCCATTCGCGGCGAGCTTCACAAACCCAGGGTCCTGGAGAAACAAGTGCGCCGCATGTTGGCGGATTCCCGTTCCCAAAACCTGGTCAACAATTTTGCCGAGCAATGGCTTTACCTGCGCAATCTGGAATCACTCACGCCCGACCTGCGTCTCTTTCCCGACTTCGATGACAATCTGCGGCAGGCCTTCCGCCAGGAGACGGAACTCTTTGTTGAAAGTGTGCTGCGCGAGGATCGCAGCGTGCTCGATTTGCTGAAGGCGGATTACACGTTTCTGAATGAACGGCTCGCGAAGCATTACGGAATTCCCGGCGTGTATGGCAGCCGCTTCCGCCGCGTCGCGCTGAGCAAGGACGATCAACGGGGCGGGTTGCTCCGTCAGGGCAGCATTCTCACGGTAACGTCCTATGCCACGCGAACCTCGCCGGTGATTCGCGGCAAGTGGGTTCTCGAAAACATCCTTGGAACGCCGCCGCCGCCACCGCTGCCCAACGTGCCCGCGCTCAAGGACAACACGGTTTCGGCAACGCTTTCCGTGCGTGAGCGGCTGGCCGAGCATCGCGCCAATGCCGCCTGCGCGAGCTGCCATAACCTGATGGACCCGCCGGGCTTTGCGCTGGAGAACTTCGACGCGATCGGTCGTTGGCGAACCGTTGAAGAAGGCCAGCCCATAGACGCATCGGGCGGACTTCCCGACGGCAGCAAGTTCACTGGGGTGTCCGGTCTCGAAGACGGTTTGCGGAATCGCCCGGAACTTTTTGTGGGCACGTTGACCGAAAAGTTGATGACGTTCGCTTTGGGCCGGGGAATCGAAACCTACGATGCCCCGGCGATCCGCAAAATTGTTCACGACGCGCAGGCAAAAGATTTTCGTTTTTCTTCGGTCATACTTGGTATCGTCAACAGCACACCGTTCACCATGAGGAAATCACTATGAGCTTCATCACGAAGAAATCTCTCCCACGACGGACGTTCCTGCGCGGGATGGGCGCCACGATGGCGCTGCCGTTGCTGGAAGCGATGATTCCCGCTGCGACCGCCCTGGCCAAAACGCCCGCCAATCCGGTGCGCCGCCTCGGTTTCGTTTTCATGCCGATGGGCTGCGACATCACGCGGTGGA
>CAZNOE010000642.1:0-3994 GCA_964574525.1 uncultured Bifidobacteriaceae bacterium | reverse complement strand
CTTGGCCGAAAAAGCCACAAGCTGTCGGCCAAGGGGAACAAAGTGCATAGCCCTATTTGATTATCCCTCTGGGGGGGCAGTCAAGTGGCAATAGTCAGGGCAACCGCACCGTCAGCGTGAAGAAGACGGCATGGGCGGTGTAATTGTTCGCGCCGCCGCTGCCCGGATCGTCATAATAGAAAAAACCATATTGCAGCTTTCCAGAAATGTTTTTGCCAAACCGCCGGGTGACCCCGGTCGTCAGCGCGTGCTGCTGGTAATTCACGCCCAGCGGAAGGCCGTTGACGTAATTATTCTGCCCGTAATCCGCCCATGAAAAAGAATAGCCCGCCTGCAAGTCCGTGTCCCGATTCAATGCGTAATTTCCGCTCGTCAGGACACTGATGCGGTCGCCGCGATACGGCACGACGGCGGGAGTGTCGTTGGCGAACGCCGCCGTGCGCGAATGTTCGTAGGAAAATGTGCCGGACAAATACATCCGCTGCCACGGCGTCACGGTGGCATTGAGGCTGTAAACATGTGCGTCGTAATCGGCGGACTCCAACCGGCCGCCGAGTGTGGTGGCCGCGTCCACGGGGTCGGTCGCGGTCTGATATTCCGTCGTCACGAGCTTGTAGGCAAGAGTAGTCTTGAGCCAGTTACACGGGCGCAGGACCAGCTTCGTTTCGACCTCGTCGGTGTCCACGTCGCGCCAGCGGATGAATGCAGGATAGCCCGGCCCGTGGATGGACTCGTCGCGCCGATGGTCGTAGTCGCTTTCCTTCTGGTAATGCCGGTAATGCGCGCTCAACGAGACGCGTTGCCACGGCGAAGTCGTGAAGCCGGCGCGGAAATCCTGCCGGTCGCTGGTCGCATCGGTCTGGCGCAGGAACGATTGGGATCCTCCCTTCGTATCGTCACCGATCTCCTCTTGAAATTGCCCGATGCTTTCTTGTTGCAACCGCGCTTCGGCAAACAAAACGGTGAACGGAAGCGTCGTGTACCGCAGCGCCAGCGACTCCTCCCACAGCGCCTTGTCCAGATCGCCGTCAAATCTCGCAGGAAGCGTCGTCGCCAGCCCGAAACGGTTAGTGCTGTCTTGCGTGAGTTGACCCAGGTTCTTTTCGCGCGTCCATTGGTTGAGCAGGCCGGCGGACAACGTGAAGCCCTGCCACGGTCCGAGCACGCTGGTCAAATTAAACGCGTGCGTCTCGCGCTCAAGAATGTCGGTGTCGCTCTGCCAATGATCGCCCAGGTTTCGCTGCAACCGGGCGGCTGGACCCAGCGGGTAAACCGTGTCCAGGTAGAATGCCGCGTCTGCGTTCAGTTTGCTGTAGAGATAACCCGCCGAACCAAAAAGCCAATCGGTGAAAGAGCGTTCCAGTCGAAATGCGTTCGCACCTTGGAAATAATTCTGCTGTTCCTTAACGACATCCACGGCCGACGGCGCGCTGTTGCCGACGATGAAGGCTTCATTCAAGCGGATATTCTGCCGGCTCGTGCTGAGGTCGTAGAATTCGCCGCGGAAACTGTCCGCCATCCGCACGCCGGCGATTTCATGGTCGAGGTCGAACTTGATGATGTGGACGTGCTCATCAATTGCCTTGGCCGAGGGATAAATATTTCTGGTCTCGCCCTGCCTCACCGCGCCCCATTGCAGCGTGGACTTTTCGCCGTCGCGGTATTGATACTCGTAGCCGATGACCATGCGCGGCCAGTCCGGCAGCGTCAGGCCGAAGTCCGCCCACGCGCGCCCCACGTCGAGATGCAAGTCGCGATCCAAGGAAAACGTGGACGGAGTGAAGGCCGGAAAATAGCCGCCCGTATCGTCGAAATATTTCCGATACTGCTCCCAGCCGAAACTCGTGAATCCGACCTCTTTCTTCTCCAACGTGAGCACAACCCGGTAGTCGTCGAGCAACACCCTGCTCTCCACGGTCAGCTTGGATTCTTTCCCGAATTTGTCGGTCAAAAGAAAGTTCTCCGCTCCGCCGTTCCAGCCTTCCTTCCTCCAGTAATGCTCGCGGAACTTGTGTTCATCGCCGCTAACCGTGGTCCAGCTCAAAGTCGGCGACATCAAGAGAGAATACGCCGGCTCAGGCGCGTTTATTTCCCACGCGACTCCCTGGTCAATCCACGCGCGCAGCAACCCAATTTGTTCCGGCGTCAGGGGCGGGGCTTTGCCTTTGGGCGGCATCTCCATGTCTTCCACCAGGCCCGCGACGTTATGAATGAGCGGACTATTGGCGCTGTCGCCCGGAAGGATGTCCACGCCATTGTTGCCGCCCTTGAGTGCGTAATCGCGATTATCGAGGCGGAACTTGCTTTTCGGTTTCTCCGGCCCATGACATTTCAGGCAAGACTGTTGAAAGATCGGTTTGATGTCGCGCGCGAACTCAACGCGGTTCGTGGCGGGCGGTGGGAGTTTGGTAACATCTACGTCGGTCGCGAACGCACAAACGCCACAAGCCAGAAATGAGAAGTGAAAGGTGATGCGTGATGCGTGATACGTGAAACGCGGCTGGAGTCCACGCTTCAGCGTGTTTCGCGCCGGGAACAGTCCCGCCCGGCGCGGGACTGAACTCCAACGTCTCACCTGTTTTACCCGGTCACGCATCACGTTTCACGTTTCACGCCTCAATACCTCAAACGGTGATCCACATCCGACCCATGCACCGCCGTGTGACAGCCCGCGCTGAAACACGTGCCCAGTCGCAGCTTGTCCGAATGCGGCTCGAGACCGATAAAAATCTTTCCGGCATCCACGCCCGTGCCCGGCACTTGCGCATGGCATTTGAGGCAAAGATTGGCGTCCCGCTCGACCAGCAGCTTGGCGTTGATCGAACCATGCGGCTGATGACAGACAATGCAGCCTTCGCGCAGCGCCGGATGCTCGAACACACGCGGTCGCGCCTGTTCGCGATGACACTGCGCGCACGTCTGGTTGCCGCGCGCCATCATCAACCCTCCCGCCGGTTTCATGATATCCATCCCGTGCGGGTCGTGACATTGCACGCAATTCATTTTGCCCTCCAACACGGGATGGTGCTGCGGCAGGTTGAACTCGGCGTGCGTTTCCAGATGGCAGGTGAAACAAGCCGTCGGATCTTTGCCCGGATTCACAATGAACTTGCCGCGCCCGCCGCCGGCCTCGATATGTTTGCTGCCGGCTCCGTGACAGGACTCACAGCCGCTTTGGCCGGTCATGGCAGCGGTTTCATTGTGAATGCGCGCGTGCGGACTAGCGGGAAAGATCCGCACATAATTCGTGTGACACTCGAAGCACGCGCGATTGCCGACGTAGTTCGCGCCCGGAATCTCCGGCGGCGCAAACACCGTGCGCGAAACGGTGGAACAGGAATTGACGAGCGCAGCCACACACAGCGCGAGCAGGCCGACCAGGATTGCACCAAGCCACGGTTTCATCGCGCACCTCCGATCTCTGGAATGCAAGCCGATGCGTAGAATGAATGCCTCTGGCACGCTGCAAGGGAAGAACGAACCGCAGCGTAAGGTTGGGCGCTGGCCATTCGGTATCGCAAGGTCACCGGTGACGTAATACTAGACAGGCACGCAGCAACTTCAAGCATTAGTGCGAATGCATCCGCTCTAGTCAATTCATCGCGTCCAAACCAGGCCCTTCGTCCAAAAGTCGGCCTGCCACACCCTGATCCCAACACGGTGCGCGGTTCGGAGGTCCCTCTCCGGGAGGCCAGCGAGAACAACCGGATGAGGCCTCTCGAAAACGGAACTCCAGGCAACGAACCCGGTCCGCCGCGCTCGCGATCGTGTGCCACCACACGTCGGCAGGTTCGCGCGGCGGTGTGCGTGCGTGGAGTATTGCCAACGGGGCGGAGGTTGCTTCACAAGGTTACGACGCCCGAACGAGGGGTTTGTTCCCTTCGCGCACAACTTTGTGCTCGAATCTCCGGCTGCCCTCGCTCAGATTCCGGAAAAGTTTGCCGGCACGGACGGGAACATTTTGGGCGCCGGCTGCTCTTAAGTTTGCTGCGGC
>CAZNOE010000641.1:0-4003 GCA_964574525.1 uncultured Bifidobacteriaceae bacterium | reverse complement strand
CCGTCACATTGAAGAGACGGATGTTTACCGTCTCATCATCTTCCACGAGCGTGTCATTGACGTTTGTAATCGTGAACGTGCGCTCGGTGACGCCGGCCGGGAAGCCCAGCGTTCCGGTGCGATCCGCATAGTCCACTCCGGCGGCGGTGGCGGTGCCGGCGCTGGTGGCGAATTGGACCGTGACCAACCCGCTGCTGCCGTTGGTGCGGTTGAGGGTGATAACTGCGACGTTGCCTTCGGTCACGGCGTAATCCGCCGCGCTGAAGGTGATCGTGCCGTGCGGCGCGTCGTCATCCACGATTTCCAAGGTCGCCGCGGCGCGGCCCAGCGCGGTGCCAATCGGGATGTTTTCGCCTTCGACTGAGGTAGGGTCGGACACAGCGAGCAGTGGCGACGTCGGCGATCCGCCCAGGAAGAAGACGTCGGCGGTCAGTGGGTTGGCCAGTTCGAGATTGAGCGTCCGGTTGCCGTCAATGTTGGTATTGTTAATCAAGTTCACGTACACATCGTTGAGCGTGCTGGCGACCAAGGTGCCCGACACGTCAAACTCGGCGTTATTTGGCCCCGTAATCGCGTCGGCCAAGGCATAAGTGAACGGTGGGACAAAATAGCTGCTGTCCCAAAACGGCTTGCTGTAGGCGTTGGTGGCGAAGAGAAAGTCCGTGCCGTCCACGGCCGCACCGGGACCCGGAGGCAGGGTCGTCGTGGCCACTTGCGCGCCCGCCGGGCCCAAGAGGCCGTTCTCCCGAACCAGCTTCACAAACGTGCTGACGCCGTTCTCATTGGCCGTGTAAGCATCCTGCGCAAAGCTGATGTTGCCCGGGCCGGGCGTCGAACCACCGATCAACCGGGCGACGTTGCTGCGCGGGTGAACGTCATCGCGCGTGTAACCGCCACCCACCCGGCTGAAACCGCCGCCGATGATGACATTGCCGTCGCTCTGGAGCGCGCTCGTGAATACAAAGTTATTCGGCTCCACGTCCGGGTTGTAAAGGGACTTGGGCAGGCCGGCAAACTGATTGTAGGCGGTGTCCAGGAATGTTGTATCCACCGGACCGTCGGCCTGCAGCCGCGCGAAGCCCATGCGCCGCGTCTTGTTCACGGCGGTGAAGATGCCGCCCACATACACGCGGCCATCCGCCTGCACGACGATGCTGTACACCGTGTCATTCGGACCCGTGCCCGCAAAGAACTGGGTGTCCAACGAACCGTTGGCATTGAGCCGGGCCACGGACTTGCGATTGATCGAATCGTATGAGTTGAACGCTCCGCCGATCACAATCTTGCCATTGGGCTGCACGGCCACGGCATAGACGGTATCGTCCGCGCCGATGACGGGATCGAACGTGGTGTCCAGCGAGCCATCCGGATTCAGCCGCGCAACGCGAGGCCGGCTGACACCGTTCACCGAGGTGAATTCGCCGCCGATGACAATGGCGCCGCCAACCTGGAGGGCCAGGGAGAACACCGTTCCGTTCGGCCCGCTGCCCGGATCGAAGGTGGCGTCCACCGAACCGTTCGTGTTGAGCCGGGCGATGAAATTGCGGTTGGTGTTGCCCACGGTCGTGAATTCTCCCGCGATGAGGATCTTGCCATCCGGCTGAATCGCCGTGGACCAAACGGCGGCGTTCGCCCCGAGGCCCGGATTGAAGGTGGTGTCGAGCGAACCATTCGCGTTGAGGCGGGCAATCCGCCGGCGCGTCGTGCCGTTGTATGAATTAAACGTGCCGCCGATGATGATTCTGTCATCGCTCTGCAGCGCCATGGCGCTGATGAATTCGCCGCCACTTATGTTAACGCCCGAGCCGGGATTGAAACTGGCGTCCGCCTGCCCGTTAAAAAGCATGCGCGCGATACCGTTGCGCGGGGCCGTGTTGTACGCGCTGAATTGCCCGGCGAGAATGGTCCGGCTATCCTGTTGCACGGCGACCGCGTACACGGTGCCATTGGCGCCGGGCAACAGATTGTGCGGCGGCTCGCTCGCGTCCACGTCATCCTGGTTGTGGGTCCGGTCCACCGCGCCCGCGGGCTGTTCTCCCGTATCTCTACTGTCAAAAAGGATCGTGAGATTACACGAACTCACTTCGCCGATGTGGACGGGAGGATTCTCAAAAAACTCAATAATCATGTCTTCGTTAAACTCCACGATGCCATCATCATTGATGGGAATATCAATCGGTTTCGGATTGAAGTCATTCGCCCCAAACATCACCGTGCCGCTCACGTTTGTGTAGTCGGTATTAAGCGAAAACCAAGGCCGGTCGTCCGGGGCGGCGTAGTCCGAACCGGCTTGAAGCGGGAAGAAATCGTCGGTGCTGTCTCCTGAAGGCGTCCAGTTAATCCGCCACGTCATCGAGCCACTAGCCGTGCCATTCGTGCCCGTGCGTTGCACGAAAACCCTGGCCACCTGTCCCCCGACATTCTCCCGGCAGCGGATCGCCGATTGGGCGAAGTTAAAAATAATGTCCTGGCTCACGCCGCACGTACCGGGCAGGGCCGATGTCTCCAGCACGGCGACCAACGCCGAGCCGCGATTCGCGTTGATTTGTGGCGGTCCGATATCCGGCGATTCGAGCGGGTCCGCCTGGACGCTGTTAATTATGACTTTCACCACCCGATTGAAGAGGCGATTGTTGTTATACGGAAACACGTTGAAAAGAATGTCCCCACTCATCTGGTAATCTTGAAAAACCAAGGTTCCGCCCCGGGTGTCAAAGTCCTGGCCAAATATGGCCGACGGCACGAGGTTGGCGATGGAGATGTTCGTACAGAAGAGTTCGGTGACGACGATATTCGTCGGGGCCCCGGTATTGTTGGTCAGCACCATGTACTGGCCGTTGAAGGGACAGGGGGGTGCGGGCGAGAAGGCATTCGTGGTCGTGCCGGCTGAAAGGGTACCGTTTTCGTTGGTTACACCCCTCATGTAACCGAACTGTTGCGGACAATTGATATAGCCAAGACCGGGTTCATAGTTTTGGTTTTGCAGCGTCACGCCGAAATTGGTGATCATGAGGTTCGTGAAAAACGTGCTGCCCGTAGCCGGGTCCATGACGGTGGTATAGATGTTCGATCCGAAAATGTTGGTAATGGCGATGTTGGTATAAAGGCCGTTCGTAACCGTATAATTCACGAACATCCGGCCGGACGCGCCCAGCACGCGCGTGATGGTGACTCGAGGGGACGCCAGCGGACCCATGTTCGCGGAGACTGCGCCGGCGCTCTCGGTCTCGCTGACTTTGTGAGCCGCCGAAGTGAACTGGAATGTGCCCGCCTCCAAGGCGGGGGTGAGACGCCAATTCAGCCTGATGTTGCCGGTGACCACTGAGGGATTATTGTAGCCATACACAGCGATATGATACACCGTGCCTGCCGTCGCGTTGAAACTGAACCGGCTTTGCAAGCTGGTTGGCGTGTCATCGTTGCATCCAACGTTCGTCAGGCTCGTCACGCTGGTCCCGGTATATGCCGCCAAGACGGTGTCGAAATCGCTGCCAACCGTATCGAATGTAAAGTTTCCACCGGCTGGGGCGATCCATAGATACCAAACCGACGCGCCGCTTGGCGCACAATTGGCCGGAGATTCACCCGTCTCCAAGCTCGCGCCGATATTATTGCCCGTGACCGAGCCGGCACCGCCGGGCATGACCTGGGCATTGGCAAAATCATTGTTCGCCGGCTGCGCCAGCAGGGTGAAAGCAGAAAGCAGAAAGCCGGCAGCCGCCATTCCCGCTTTCAGTCTTTTGTTAGTTTTCTCTCGCACTCTTCGCATATACAACACCCTTCAAAACATTTGTTCGCCACAAAATCACCATCCCGACCATCGAACCGCCCGGCCACGTCGCCGGCCACTGTTCGTGTTCCGTTGTCCGTGGTTCCGTCAGTGCGTGCTCACCTGCACCCGGTAATACCGCGTCGCATTCCCCGCCATCGGATCGAAAACCGACACGCGCGCAGGCGCGGCGCTGCCCACTCCGAAATTCGTCAGCAAAAGCCAGTCGCTCGC
>CAZNOE010000640.1:2358-4007 GCA_964574525.1 uncultured Bifidobacteriaceae bacterium | reverse complement strand
ACCTGCTTGCGGCCATCCTTGATGATGACCGAGCTTCGCCCCACTTCGCTGCCCGTGCCAGCGGTGGTAGGAATCGCGATGCACGGCGCCAGCCCGCTCCAGTCCGCTTCGTATTCGAATGGAATCAGCGGCTTGTCCGGTCGCTTGATGCAAAGGCGGATGACCTTGCCCACGTCCAGCGCGCTGCCGCCGCCGAAAGCGATCACCGAATCGCAATTGCCTTCTCGATACGCTGCCGTGGCCGCATCAACATCTTCGATGGTGGGATTTGGATGAACGCCAGAGAAAACGGCCCATTTTTTACCGGAGACAGTTTCCAGCGCCTTGAACGCGTCGGTCGTCAGTAATCCTGGATCAGTGACAACCAAAGGCCGGCGGATGCCCAGGGCCTCCAACTGCTGCGGCAGTTCTCGTAGCGCGCCGGCGCCGAATCGAATTTTGGTCGGGAAAGAAAAGTTTGAGATCACAATTGCTCGCGCGGATTACAGTGGAAGCGCAGGAAGTTGCCAAGTCTGTACTTCGACGCCGCCTCGGTCACCGATGGAGAAGCGATCAAACCTCCCCGCGAAATCCTTGCTGCCTCAACGCCTCGAATAACACCAGCGTTGCGCAGTTCGACAGATTCAATGAGCGCGATTTATAGTTGAACATCGGGATACGCAACCAGCGGTCGCGGTTTTCCTCCAGCAACTTCTTGGGCAACCCCGCCGTCTCGCGGCCAAACACGAGACAATCGTCCGGTGCAAATCTCGCCTCCGTGTAAAGCTTCGGCCCGCCGGATTCAATGAACCAGAGCATCGCGGAAGCAGGGAGACTTTGTTGAAACGCAGCCCAGTTCGCCCACCGATGCCATTCGACGTGCTGCCAGTAATCCATCCCCGCACGCTTGAGTTGCTTGTCGCCCAATTCGAAGCCGAACGGCTCGATCAGATGAAGCGTCGTCTTTGTCGCCGCGCAGAGACGCGCCACGTTGCCCGTGTTGGGCGGGATTTCCGGTTCAACCAGGACGATGTGCATTGGGGAAAGTATTCAGTATTCAGTATTCAGTTTTCAGTCAAACGAGGTATCGCCGTGTCGCCCACTGAACACTGAATACTGAATACTGAATACTGATTATTTGCCATAAAACACCTTCCACAACACGAGTCCGTGGGCCGGCGCGGTCATGCCCGCCGCGCGACGGTCGCGGCTTCCCAGAATTTTCTTTATGCCCGCGGCCGCAATTTTTCCCTGACCGACTTGCACCAGCGTTCCGACAATGCCCCGGCACATTTTGTAAAGAAACCCGTCGCCCTCGATGAAGAATGTCAGCAACGATCCGTTCTTTTTGATTTCACAGCGCGTCAACGTGCGCACGGTGGATTCCATCTCATAGCTTCGCGTGCCCGCGAACGATTTGAAATCATGGCGTCCCAGAAACAACTGCGCCGCCGAACGCATCGCTTGCAGATCAAGCGCCCGTGGGACGTGCCACGCCGTGTGCCTAATCAGCGGGTTCATCGCCAGATGATTCCACACGAAGTAGCAATATTGCTTTCCCGTGGCGTTGAAACGGGCGTGAAACTCTCCCGGCGCCCGCGCGACGGACAGCACGCGAATGTCTGCCGGCAGCCAGGCATTGAGCGCGAGCGCGAGTCTGCGCGCGGTCA
>CAZNOE010000640.1:0-2258 GCA_964574525.1 uncultured Bifidobacteriaceae bacterium | reverse complement strand
TCCTGCACCTTGAGCGCCGCCGGGCCGTAACTGCCGTCCATGTTGCGCGGCATGCCGATGATGATGAGTTCGATTTCCTTTTCGCGGAGGATTTCCCTCAGTCGCGCGAGAAATCCTGCGAATGGCTCGGCGGGAATGTATTCCAGCGGCGTGCCAATCATCTTCATCTCGTCGCTCACCGCGACGCCGATGCGTTTTGTTCCGTGATCGAGGGCGAGAATGCGCATCAAACTCCCTTCAGTTAATTCCCAACTGCCGTGCTGCTTCCCGATCAATTTGGCGGAGCGAATTCGTTGTAAAAAGGCGAACTTGGTTGCTTTTGTCCGAGAGAAGCACAACGAGATCGTTCCAGGCTGGCTTTGCTGCCGCTCCAAAGCTACCAAGACCGGCCGCCGCATGAGATCTGGTTTCGGCATTCGTGTGTGCCAGCAAAGCTGCGAGGACGGGCACGCTCAAGTCCGGGTGGCTCCGAATACCCCACAGCGGCCTGGCAATACGTCCCTTTATCTCATCATCCATTGTTTCAAAAGCATGCACCAACCGGGGAACAGCGACGGCTGCGTTCGTGTGCAACTGCATGGTCGCCAGCGCGTAAACCAACCAATCCGGGTTCTTGGGATCAAGCAGCTTGTCTATGCACGAATCGAGCGAATCCGCCTCAAGCAAGACCAGCGTCACGACGGCAGTGCTGCGAGCGAATCTATCCCCCGAACTCTTCCCGCGCGTGGCCGCACAGGCTCGCAAAGCTGGGACGGCTGGCTTTGCTCGTGATCCGAGTCTGGCGAGGACTGTGGCCGCGGCGGCCCGGCAGTCTCGACGGCCTCCTGGGAAGACCGACCGGTGAAAAATCGGAGACAACCGTTTGTCGAGTTTTGCCCGAATGATTGGAGGACTCCAATCCAACTCGCGTATCAAGTAACGAACACAGCGATCATCCATTTCTGCGGAAGCCGCAATGAATTCGTCCGAATATAAAAATTCCTGCGAAGTCAGCCACCACGAAAGGGTTTCACCACGAATTACCGGCTCACGATTTATTTCAACTGCAAGCCGAATTAGCAGAATGGTCACGACTATGAAGGTCGCTGCGACCCAGAATTGCTTGTTGGTCCGTCTCACAATCCTTTCATCACCTTCGCCGCCGCGCTAACAGTTTTTTCAATGTCCGCTTCCCTGTGCGCGGTGGAGAGGAAGCCAGCCTCGAATTGCGACGGGGCGAGATAGACGCCCGCGTCCAACATGCCGTGGAAGAATCTCTTGAAGCGCTCGCGATCACTTTTCATCGCGTCGGCGAGATTCCAGACCGGTTCGCTGGTGAAGTAGCCGCAGAACATCGAGCCGCAACGGTTGAGCGTAACGGGCACACCGGCGGATTTCGCGGCGTCCTTCATCCCGGCTTCCAGTTGCGCGCCGAGTTGTTCGAGAAGTTTGTATCTTGAACCGCCCTCACCCTGACCCTCTCCCCCAGGAGAGGGAACAGCTCGTGCGCTTTGGCGGGTTGTCGTGGGCGCTTCGGCATGTCCGCCGACTGAGGACGATTCTCCCTCTCCCGTCGGACGGGAGAGGGCTGGGGTGAGGGTTCCTCCGAGTTCTTCGAGCGCTGCAATCCCCGCCGCCATCGCCAGCGGATTGCCGCTCAAGGTGCCGGCTTGATAGACCGGGCCGAGCGGCGCGAGATAATCCATGATGTCCGCGCGCCCGCCGAACGCGCCCACAGGCAATCCGCCGCCGATGATTTTGCCCAGGCACGTTAAATCCGGTTTGATGCCGAAGCGTTCTTGCGCGCCGCCGGGCGCGAGGCGAAAGCCCGTCATCACTTCGTCGAAGATGAGCAACGCACCATTCTCTTGAGTGGCCTTGCGGAGAAATTCCAGGTAGCCCGGCTTGGGCAAATACAAACCTGCATTGCCCGGCACCGGCTCGACTATGATGCAGGCGATTTCGTCCTTGTTCGCGGCGAAAGCTGCCTTGACCGGCTCGGTTTCGTTGTAGGGGAGGACAATGGTGAGTTTCGCAAAATCCGCAGGCACACCCAGGCTGTCCGGGTGGCCGAAGGTAAGCGCACCGCTGCCGGCTTTAACGAGCAGCGAATCGCCGTGGCCGTGATAGCAGCCGTCGAACTTGATGATCTTGTCGCGCTTGGTGAAGCCGCGCGCGAGGCGGATGGCGCTCATGCAAGCTTCCGTGCCGGAGTTGGTCATGCGCACCTTCTGCACGCTGGGCACGAGCGAGCAGATGAGTTTGGCCATCGTGACCTC
>CAZNOE010000639.1:0-4009 GCA_964574525.1 uncultured Bifidobacteriaceae bacterium | reverse complement strand
TCCCTGCCGGAGTTTGCCCGTTCCTTGCAGCGCGCGGGCGTCACCCGCACGGCCACCTGGCTTTCGCCAGGACACAAGTCACTCACCTACGTGGCTAACTTCCGTCAGCACACGCGGCGCCTGCGCGAAGCCGCCCGCGTGCTCGGCGATCACGGGCTGCGCCTGGGGCTGGAGTATGTCGCGCCGAAGACCTCCTGGAGCGCCAGCCGGTTCCCGTTCATCCACACGATGGCGGAGATGAAAGACCTGATCTCGGAAATTGGCCGCGACAACGTGGGCTTCCTGCTGGATAGCTGGCATTGGTACACGGCGCAGGAAACCGGGGCCGACCTGCTCTCGCTCAAGCCCAGCGACGTCGTCCTCTGCCACCTGAACGATGCCCCGGCGGGAATTCCCGTGGAGCAGCAAGTGGACAACCGCCGCGGACTGCCCTGCGCCACCGGGGTCATTGACGTGAAGACGTTCCTCGGTGCAATGATCCAGATTGGCTACGACGGACCGGTCGTCTGCGAGCCGTTCAGCCAGGAACTGCGCCAGATGCCGCCGGAGCAAGTGTTGGCCACCGTTGCCGCCGCGATGAAGAAGGCGGTGGCGCTGGCGGAGACGTAAGCTGAGACAGTCTCCAGAATTTGCATCATCGTTCCGTGACATCGGCCGCCGTCGCCGCGGCAGCGGAGGCCCCGGCCACGCGCAGTGCACAGAGCAGCGGCACCCAGCGAAACCCGTGAACCCATCGTGCTTCGGCCTTCGCATTACCTCCGAGGCTGGGTCGCGGATTGCGTCCGGTCCCGCGGGAGGTTACAAGAGGACGAAGTCAAACCATGAAAATCTCGATGACACTCCTGGCGGCGGTCCTTGTGCTGGTCTCCGTGCACGCGCAGCAGGACTTTTCCAAAATCGAAATCAAAACCGTTCACGTCGCCAAAAATATTTACATGCTGCAAGGCGCGGGCGGGAACATCGGCGTGTCGGTCGGGCCGGACGGCATTTTGATTGTGGACGACCAGTTCGCGCCGCTGGCGGAGAAAATCGAGGCGGCGCTCAAACAGCTCAATCCCGGCAAGCTGAAATTCGTGCTCAACACGCACTTCCACGGCGATCACACCGGCGGAAACGCACACTTCGGGCGCAGCGCGGACATCGTCGCGCACACCAATGTCCGCAAGCGCCTCGGCAGCGGCGACGCCGTGATAAAGGGAGGGCTGCCCATCATCACGTTCGACGACTCGCTCTCGGTGCATTTCAACGGCGAGGAGATCAAAGTTTTCCACGTGCCGCCCGGCCACACCGACAGCGACAGCATCATTCACTTCACCGGCGCGAACGTCGTGCACATGGGCGATTCATTTTTCTCCGGGCGATTTCCCAACATTGACCTTGGCGGCGGCGGCGACGTGCGGGGATTCATTCGCAATGTCGAAGACGCGATGAAGAAAATTCCTGCCAATGCAAAAATCATTCCCGGCCACGGTCCGTTGAGTACGTTGAAGGAAATGAAAGAGTTTCACGAAATGCTCGTCGAGACCAGCGGCATCGTTGAGAAGGCGATCGCGTCCGGCAAGACGTTGGAACAGATCAAAGCCGACGGATTGCCCGAGAAGTGGAAGAGTTGGGAGGCGCCCACACTCAAGACGGACCGCTGGCTGGAGATTCTCTATCAAGGTCTTTCCAGGAAATGAATGCTCCTTGGTTCAGCCAGTCTTGGGCCTCCGACGTATGAATACATCCACGCGAGTTGTCCATGTGCCTTTCGCCGATGCTTTATCCAAGGGCCCGCCACCGGCAGGCAATCTCGCGGTTCCGATTTTTTCGCACGGCTCATTCATTGTCGAGTTGTACACTCCGGTCGGCCACGACCCCCAGAAGCCACACACACGCGACGAGGTTTATTTCGTCGCCAGAGGAAAAGGCCGCTTCTTTGACGGAGCGCAGCGGTACTCGGTGAGGCCGGTTCGTTCTTGTTCGTCCCTGCCGGGCAAATTCACCGGTTCGAGGACTTTTCATCCGACTTCGTGGTTTGGGTGGTTTTCTATGGTCTGGAAGGGGGCGAGCCGGGTGACTAATTTATGAGAATCCGGCGGCGAGAGTTTCTCAGAACAACCGCTATCGCTGGAGCGGCGGCGAGCTTCGGTGATATTTCTCTCCGCTCGCTGGCCGCTGAAACCGGTGGGGCGAGCGTCCCCGCGAGCCGGCTCGTCAGTAGCCTCGCCCCACCGTCAACTCCAACATGGGTTGATAAACCGATGCGCTGGGCACAACTCACGCTCGTCGAAGATGACCCGGGCAAATTCGACCCGAAGTTCTGGCTCGATTACTTCAAGCGCACACGTTCGGACGCCGTCACCCTCAGCGCGGGAGGCTGCGTCGCGTTTTATCCCACGCAAGTTCCGTTTCACCATCGCAGCCAATGGCTCGGCGAGTCCGATCCGTTCGGCGAATTGGTGAAAGGCTGTCGCAAACTCGGCATGGTCGTCATCGCGCGCACAGACCCGCACGCCACTTATGACGACGTGCAGGCGGCGCATCCCGATTGGATTGCCGTGGGCGCCGATGGCAAGCCGCGGCGGCATTGGGCGTCGCCCGAGATGTGGGTCACGTGCGGGCTGGGTCCATACAACTTCGAGTTCATGACTGAAGTGAAGCGTGAGATCATGTCGCGCTATCGTGTGGATGGCATTTTCATCAATCGCTGGGATGGCTCCGGCATGTGCTACTGCCAACATTGCCAGCAGAATTTCAAAGACGCGACGGGCCACGAACTGCCGCGCTCGAACGATCCTCAGAACCCGGCGCGGCACGCTTACATTCTTTG
Source organism: uncultured Bifidobacteriaceae bacterium (assembly GCA_964574525.1). Taxonomy (GTDB): domain Bacteria; phylum Verrucomicrobiota; class Verrucomicrobiia; order Limisphaerales; family JADLHS01; genus WYBW01. The sequence continues at coordinate 1,197 of CAZNOE010000639.1, read as the reverse complement.
GCGCCAACGGCGGTTGTTCGATCTGTGGCAGCTCTGGGACCGCGAGGTGCGCCAGATCAATCCTGACTCGTGTGTGATTCCGAACACCGGCGGCGGCGCGACGAGCACGCTCGACATGAAAAAGATCGGCGAGCTGGCGCCGACGCTCATTGCCGACCGCCAGGCGCGTCGCGGCGTGATGGCACCGTGGGCGAATGGCAAGAATGGAAAGGAATTTCGCGCAACGATGGGGCGCAAACCCATCGTCGGCATTTTCAGTGTCGGTCTGGAAGAACCTTATCGCTGGAAGGACAGCGTGCAGAGCGAGGCAGAGATTCGACTCTGGGTCGCGGACGGAGTGGCGAATGGTCTGCGCCCGTGGTTCACAAAATTCAGCGGTGTGCTGCACGATGAGCGATGGCTCAAACCGGTGGAACAGATTTATCAGCGGCTCGCGCGTTGGGAAAAGTATCTGCGCAACGAAACGCCGCTCGCACGCGTCGGGTTGGTCTATTCGCAGCAGACCGGATGGTTTTCTCCCGGCAAAGTCGAAGACCACATTGACGGCTGGTATCAGGCGCTGATCGAAGCACGCCTGCCGTTCGAGATGGTGCACGATGGGTTGCTCGGCGAGGCGCATCTCGTTCCGTTTCGAACGCTGATTCTGCCGAACATTGCGGCACTTTCGGACGAGCAATGCAATCAACTGCGCGCATTCGTGCAGCGCGGCGGCGGCGTTGTCGCCACGCACGAGACGAGTCTTTGCGACGCGGCCGGGGTCAGGCGAAGCAACTTCGGCCTCGCTGACTTATTCGGCGTGGATTTCTCCGGCCGGATCGAGTCGCGGATGCAGAATGCGTATTTGCGGCTCGAACACGAAGCCACGCGCGGTCACCCACTCCTTCGCGGACTTGAAGATGCGCCGCGGATTGTCCACGGTGCGTCGCGCATCGAGGTCAAACCACGCGAAAAATTCGGTCCCATGCCGCTCACGCTGATTCCGAGTTATCCCGACCTCCCGATGGAGAAGGTTTATCCACGCGTGACAAAGACCGAAACGGCGGAGGTGTACTTGAGAGAACTGAGAGCACCCCTCACCCCGTCCCTCTCCCCATCGGATGGGGAGAGGGTGGCCGAAGGTCGGGTGAGGGGTTTGCGTAATTCTATCCGAAAATTTGTTTTGGCAACCGTTCCAAGCGTCGAGGATTTGAAGTTTGA
>CAZNOE010000638.1:0-4019 GCA_964574525.1 uncultured Bifidobacteriaceae bacterium | reverse complement strand
AATCCCGGTCCAGCTTCTTTTTCAAAAGTGGGTTACTGAGCGGTCCCACACCCACTGCCACGTACGATTCTTTCGGCCGGGTTCGGACCAAAACTGATGAGAGCGGGTACACCCTGACTTTTGATTACGATGGGTTGGACCGCGTCACGCGGATTACGTACCCGGATGTCACCTTTGACCAGTTCACTTACAACCGCCTCGAAACATCTGTGATTCAGGACCGGGCCGGACGGCAGACGTTGCTGGACCACGATGCGACCGGTCAATTGCTCAAGCGCACGGACCCGCTGGGCAGGGTGACGCTCTTTCAATGGTGCCGGTGTGGCGAGATCAAAAGCCTGACGGATCCAATGGGGCGGACGACCGAATGGCACACGGATGTGCAGGGCCGGCTGACCGCGAAGGAATACGGCGACGGTTCGAAGGTGACTTACGCCTACGAGAATGCCACGAGCCGGCTGCGCGAGGTTGTGGATGAAAAAGGTCAGCACACCCAGTTCACTTACAATCGGGACGGCACAGTTCGCTCGATGAGCTACGTCAACGCAATGATTCCAACGCCGTCCGTGACCTACAGCTACGATCCCGATTACGAGCGCGTGACTTCGATGACGGATGGGATCGGGACAACCGCTTACGAATATGTGCCGATCACAACGCCGCCCGCATTCGGTGCGGGAAACCTCGCGAGCGTGGATGGTCCGCTGCCCAACGACACGATTACTTACGGCTACGATCCACTGGGCCGGCGCGTCACGACTGCCATCAACAGTGTGGCGGCGGCGGTGACCTACGATCCAGCCGGACGCGTGATTGGCGAGACGAACGCCTTGGGTGCCTTTGCTCACACGTACGATGGCAGTTCCGGGCGGCTCACATTGCAAACGTTCCCCAATGGCCAGACAACGACCAATTCTTATGACGACAATCTTCACGACCATGCTTTGCAACAAATCGCGCACCGAGTCGGAGCAACGCCCATCTCGAAATTCATCCACGAACGCGACCTTGCCGCCGGGCGGATTGCCACCTGGTCACAACAGGCGGGAGCGGCTGTCGCCGACCTCCACACCTTCGGCTACGACGCCGCCGACCAACTCCTTTCTGCCACCGTCACAAACTCCGGCGCGTTGATTAACACTTTCTCCTATTCCTACGACCCGGCGGGCAATCGCCTGGTCGAACAGGTGGGCGCATCAAACTACACGGCGACTTACAACTCGCTGAATCAGATCACCACCACCACGGCACCCGGAGCTTCGCGCACCAACGAGTGGGACGCTGAGAATCGGCTGGTCGCCGTCAATGCCGGGAACAGCCGCACGGAATTCAGTTACGACGGCGAGAGCCGCCTGGCGAGCATCCGGCACTTGACCAACGGAGTGCAAGCGTCACTCCGCCGCTTCGCGTGGTGCGACAATGACATCTGCGAAGAACGTGATGTTTCCGGCGCGGTCACCACCAAACGGTTCTTCGGCCAGGGCGTAAAGATCGAAACGGGCACCAACGCGGGCAGTTATTTTTACACACGCGATCATCTGGGGTCGGTTCGCGAACTGACCGACACCGGCGGCAACGTTCGGGCGCGTTACATTTACGATCCGTTTGGCCGCAGGTCCCGAGTCGCCGGCGACCTCGAAGGGGATTACAGCTTCGCCGGAATGTTCTTTACCAAAGAGGCGAACCTCTTACTGACCCGATTCAGGGCGTACGACGCGGACATGGGGAGGTGGCTCTCCCGTGATCCGCTTGAGGATGCGGAAACGGAAGAAGGCCCGAACCTGTACGCTTATGTGCGCAACAATCCCATCAACGCGGTGGACCCGTTGGGACTGTGGTGTTGCGAGGATGAATTCTACGATTTAATCAATGTGCTAGAGTTAATTCAGGGGGCCTGCAAAATTGCAAATCATGGGGCGGACAAAGTATGTGCTTTAACGAGTGGCCCTAAATGTGTAGAGGCCCGCGAAGAAGCGGCGAGTATATGTCTGAAAGCACATACGACATTTACCGTGTTGCTAAAGAACCTGGGTGATCGTTACACCGCGTGTCTTAAAAAGTGTAAGAAGCCGAATCCGCCGTGCTCAAAACTACCGCTAGGGTGCGTTGAGACAGATAATTTTGTTTTTTGTGGGATCTTCGTCTACCCCAAATGACTCGAGCACCGACTACCATGAATTCCACTGCAATCATGCCCAGATTTTCTGCCGAATGGTCACGTCCGACCATCGGAGTTGCATGTGGAGGACTGATGGTAATGTTCGCCACTTGTTCGCAAGCACAGGAATTGCAGTTCAGTTTCGATCCGAACGGGAATCTTCTCACGGAAGCCCAGGCAACCGCCGCGCTACCCCAAATTCTCTCCCAACTTCAGTCGCAAGTCGTCGGCCCCGGTGGACTCGCGTCCTTCTTCGTGGTCGTGGCGGACACGCGGGCGCTCGGTTATCAATGGCGGTTCAACAACGCCAACATCAGCGGCGCAACCAATGAAACGTTACTATTGACGAACGTGGGCGCGACGAATGAGGGCGACTATCGCGTCGTGCTCACGAATCCCTCCGGCAGCGTGACGAGCGCCCCGGCGGCATTGATGATTGATGCCGATGGCGATGGCCTGGCCGACTCGTGGGAACTCGCCAACTTCGGCAGCCTCAATCAAAACGCGTCCGGCGATTTCGATGGCGACAACGTTTCGAACCTGGATGAATTCGGCGACGACACCAGCCCCACCAACAGTGCTTCCGCGTTGTTCCGGCTCACGGTTCTCGCCGACGGCGGCACCGTGTCCGTGACCCCGGACCAACTCAGTTTCACCAACGGCCAGGTGGTGTTGGTCACGGTCACGGAACTTCTCGGCGATGTGTTTCAAGGTTGGACCGGTGACGCGATCGGCACGAACAACCCGCTGACCCTCGTCATGACCAACAACCAAAATGTGTTCGCCCATTTTCGCGCTTACGAGATTGCCTGGACGAACCTTGCCGGCGGCAACTGGCACGAGCCTTTGAACTGGTCGCCCAACCTCGTGCCTGATGCGGATGATGATGTCGCCATTTCAAACTCAGCAACGGTCACCGTCAGTGGCGCGGCTCACTGTCGCAACTTCGTCTTTGGCGGCGGAGGGCAGAACCCGACCCTGACCGGCGCCGGCGCGCTGACCATTCACGGCAATTGGATGTGGACCGCGGGAATCATGAGCGGCAGCGGGCGAACGACCATCGCGCCCGAAGCCACGCTCACCTTCGCCAACGTGGCGAGCCTTTCCGTGACCACGCGCACGTTGGAGAACGCCGGCACGGTGCTTTGGACCGGCGCGGGCGGTATTAACCTGAACGGCGCGGTGATCACGAATCGGGCAGGGGCGTTGTTCCAGGCGCAGAGCGCGGCGACATTGTCTTTCGGCGGAGGTGCGCCCCGGTTTGACAATGCGGGCACGTTCCGCAAAACAGCCGGCGGGACGACGACGGTTGGATTCAGCTTCAACAATCACGGCACGGTGGAATTATTGGGAGGCAACCTCGATTTGGGCGGCGGCGGCGCGCACAGCGGCAGCTTTGAAGTGGCGGCTGGCAGCACCTTGATTTTCTCCGGCGGCAGCACGCACACGGCGGATGCCGGTTCGAGCATTACGGGCCTGGGTAATCTGACGGTGAATACCGTCACCGCTACAGCAGCCAATCTGGCGGGGTTGGTGAACTTGAGCGGCACGCACACCTTCAACGGCGGCACGGCCAATCTGACCGGCAACTTCATCTCCACGAACAACACGATCACCATTGGGGGTGGCGGTGGCACCGCCAACTTCAGCGGCACGGGTACGGTGACGCCCGCCGTTCTGACTTTGAGCGCTGGCACGCTTGGCGGCAGCAGCGTGGTGACGGTGCTGAACCAGATGACCTGGTCAGGCGGCACGATGAGCGGCAGCGGGCGGACAATCATTCCGGCGGGCGTCACGCTCACCCTCAACACTCCGGGTGGCGTAAGCATGACCACGCGCACGCTGGACAATGCCGGGACGG
>CAZNOE010000637.1:1611-4020 GCA_964574525.1 uncultured Bifidobacteriaceae bacterium | reverse complement strand
GTGAGATACGGATAGCGCTCCCGATCCCACTGAATCCATACTGTGTCGCCGCCAGCTACAGAGGCGATGCCGAGCCGCACCTTTACGTTGTTCTTGCCGGGCCGCGGGTAGTAGGAGGCGAACGGTGACACGTCCGGCCTGGCGGCATCGGCGACGTGCCAGACTTCGACACCTTCGTGATCGCTTTCTTGGTAGGCAATGAAGCGCGAATCAGGCGACCACCAGTAGCCGGAGAATCTGTCCATTTCCTCCTGCGCGACAAATTCGGCGAGGCCGTGGCGCAACTTCTCCGTGCCGCCGTTGGTCACGCGCCGCTCGGTCTGCTTTTCGAGGTCGAACGCGAACACGTCGTAATCCAGTACATACGCGAGGCTCTTTCCGTCTGGCGAAAACTTCGGATCAATCAACGTGCCGGCGCCCGTGTTCAACTGTCGCACCTCACCCGTCGCGCGCTCAAACAGGTAGAGCTTCCCGGACAAGCTGAGCAGAATCCGGCTGCCATCTTTCGAAAGCTGAAAATCAGTGAAGCCGCCGACACTCACGCGCATCCGCTCGCGGCGCGCCTTTTCCTCGGGCGATAACTTTTCTTCCGCGCCTTTGAGAACTTGCGCGGGCGTAAGTAACTCGCGCGTGCGGCCCGTCGTCACGTCAAACTCGTAGAGCTGTAGTTTGGGCACCCGCGCCTGCGCGCGTAGAAACAAGACCGCCTTGCCGTCCGGCGTCGGAATGGCCTTGGCTGGCCGCCCGAGCATGAAACCGCGCGTTTCTGCGTGGTCGCGCAGATAGCGCGTGTTGACAAGCTGCGGCGTCTGAGCGGATGCGGCGTTGAGAGTAATCGCGGCCAGCAAACAAAGGAAAGCAGCCGGCAGGTGGACTTGGCATTGCATGAGCCAACGATAATGAGCCAAGGGACATGACACAAGCTGCCTGCCGGAAGTCACAAGCGCGCGACGCTCGGCCGTCGAAAGCGCGTGAAGTTGTGAATAACTTAAGCTTGCATCTCTCGTCGCGCGGCGCGAAAAGAAAGGCGCGCGACGAAAATGCCTGGGTCCAAGTACCGGCTTTGAGATCTTTGTGCCGGGGCGTCAGGACTTACCCCATGAGGGTCGCTCCTAGTGAGCATTGATCCCGCACAGCGGGAGCGCCGATCTCATTAGGCCTTCGCCGCGCATTTCTTTTCTCCCTGCACTTTGTTCTCAAACTGTCTTGCTTACGGAACTTAGACTCAGTTCGGCAAAAGCTTGCTATCAGCAGCGGGCTGACGCATGTAAGAGGCAGCCATGAGCAAGGCGCGGAGCGGCCAGGGCGATTCACGTCCGGCCCAGCGTGCCAACTCAAATCAACCGCACCCGAAAACCATCCCGACCATGAAACATTTCCTGCCGACCGTGCTGCTTGGCGCAGTCCTCCTGACGGGCTGCACCCGCCATTACGTCATTACCCTCAACAGCGGCGCCCGTATCACCACCGTAGGCAAGCCACGGCTCGAGAGCGGCACGTATATCTTCAAGGACGCCAAAGGGCAGCCGGCTTCTGTATTCGCTGGCAGCGTCCGCGAAATCGCCCCGGCTTCGATGAGCAAAAAATCGGAGAACAGCCAGTTTATCCGCTCGACCTCGAAGTAACGAACTTCTCTACGTACTTGCCGAGCAGGTCCGCTTCCAGATTCACTGCGTCACCCACTTTGCGTTCACGCAGCGCCGTGATTTCGTAGGTGTGCGGGATGATCCAGATGCGAAAACTGCTCCGCTTGACACCGGCGACCGTGAGGCTGATGCCATCCACCGCCACTGAACCTTTCTGAACCACGTAACGCATCACCTCCGGCGGCGCGGCGATGTCCAGGACATGATCGCGCCCGGTGCGCTCCCAACGGATGATTTTGCCAACGCCATCAATGTGGCCGGTGACGAAATGCCCGCCGAGTTCGCCGTTCGGGCGCAGCGGCCGCTCCAGATTCACCAACGAGCCGGGCTTGGCATATTGCAGGTTTGTTCGCCGCCAGGTTTCCTGGAGCAGATCAAATTGGGCGAGTTTATCTTTCCGGCGGGGAAAGAGTCTTACCACGGTGAGGCAGCAGCCGTTGATCGCGAGGCTGTCGCCGGGTTCGAGGCCGCGCCCGCACACGCTCACCCGAACGGTGAGTTCGATGGAGTTCGCAGTCGGCTTGATGCGCTCGACGGTTCCTGCTTCTGCAACGATGCCTGTGAACATACCATGCGCCAGTCCCGCGGACTGGACGCGCGCACAGGATGCCAGTGCCAGGAGGCGCTGGCAACTGCGGCTGTCAACTCTGGATCGGGGCTTATCACTCGCTTCCAGCAAGTTGCGTTGAACGAAGTCGTTGAATCAAAGCTTGCATTTCTCCGCGGCAAGTCGCAAGCTGTCTTCGAACGGCTGGATCGCAGG
>CAZNOE010000637.1:0-1511 GCA_964574525.1 uncultured Bifidobacteriaceae bacterium | reverse complement strand
CAGAAGACCTTCGTTGGCCGGGCTTCGAGGAAATCCGTTGCGTTGGCCTCGGGACCGGCGCGCCTTCACGCTCATCGAATTACTTGTTGTGATCGCCATCATCGCCATTCTCGCCGCGATGCTCTTGCCCGCGCTGGCGCGCGCCAAGCTGAAGACCCAAGGCACCTACTGCATGAACAACACGAGGCAGTTGATGCTGGCCAATCACATGTACCAGGGTGACAACAGAGATACCTTTCCCATGGCAATGCATGGTGGGTGGACACCCCCGGCCCCTCCGGCAATTCCTTGTGCTCAACCGTGGGTGACAGGCTGGTTGGACTGGACCACGAGCACTCAAAATACAAATACACAGTATCTCCTCAATCCGCAGTACGCGGTGTTGGCCAGCTTCTTTGGCCAAGCAAAAAATATTTACAGGTGCCCCGCAGACAATTTCGCCACTCCACAGCAAAGGGCTCTTGGTTGGGATTCGCGGTGCCGCAGTGTTTCTGGCAACATCTATGTGGGGAAAGGCAATGGTTGGGCCGATGCCCCCTGCTGGGGTACCTCCGGCGGCCCGAACAACCTCGGCATCTACAAAGGGGCGAACAAGGCAGGCGACCTGACGATTCCCGGCCCATCTCAGAGTTGGGTATATATGGACGAGCATCCGGACAGTATCAACGATGCCGGGGCGTTCGCACCCAACAACGCCACCAATATCCCGGATGCGCCCGCCACTTATCACGGCGGCGCGGCCGGGTTTTCGTTTGCTGACGGCCATTCCGAAATCCATAAATGGAGAGGGCGAACGATGACCAGGGACTTGAAGGGAGTTAGTTATAACGCGCGAAACAACTTTCCCTGCGTAACAGGCGACCCCGACGTGTATTGGTATTCCTTCGTCACGCCCCGACGGACTGCTGCAACCGTTGTGCCCTGAATTCTGAGTTGACCCGCTAGCCACGGCGAGCCTTGGTTTCGACTTTCGCCGTCAGCACTAAATCCGACCCAAGCTGCCGCCATTCCACATCGCGAAGTTGAATCGCGTCTCCGAGTCGCTCAACACCCGTGCCCGCCACAGCTTTTCGCGCATCGCGTCCGCCCAGAATCTTCGGGGCGTAAAAAAACGCCACGCGTTGCGCAAAGGCGCCGAGCAGGAATGACGCATTCACTTCGCCACCGCCCTCAACAAGCACGCTGGTCACGTTCTCCGAGCCGAGTTTCCGCAACAGCCAGCGCAAATCGATTTCTGCTTTCTGCTTTCTGCTTTCTGCTTTTGCCGTTGGCGCGACGATCACATTCACCCGTTCCGCCAACCGCGCCGCGCGCGACTTGGGCGCGAATTTGCTCACGACAATGGTGGTCAACCTTGCGCAATCATCGCTCACGACTTTTGCGCCCACCGGCGTGCGCGCCATCGAGTCCAGCACGATGCGGCGAAGCTGCTTTGCTTTCTGCTTTCTGCTTTCTGCTTTCTGCTTTCGGAAGGTCAGGCTTGGGTCATCCGCCAGAATCGTGTTGATGCC
>CAZNOE010000636.1:0-4025 GCA_964574525.1 uncultured Bifidobacteriaceae bacterium | reverse complement strand
ACTCGTTCCGACGACACTACTGCCGATAATTTGTTAAGTGTCCAAGAGTGTTAGGAACATGTGGTCCGCAGCGACCTTCGGAGACGGAGGCCGCTTTTTCACCAACACATTGCTGGCGATAAATCACTTCCTGTCATTTCATCGGCCAGCCGCCGTGTTTCTCAATCACAGCGTCAATCTCCGCCATCAAGCGAATCGTATCATTCAGGGCAACGACTGTCTTTTGGTAGTGCTGCATATCTTCGTAAGTGAGCTTGCGCCCTTTGCGATCTTTGAGCCACTTCTCGCAAACCTGGTAGCCGCCGACATGAAATTCCCAAACCGCCTTCGGCACGCCGCCGAAGTATTGCTTGGCGTTAATCCAGACACGCTTGTCGTTGTCCGTGTATTGGACTTTCTCCACGATGTCGTCACCCTTCAGCGGAAAAGTTGTGCTGTAATTGTTGAGTTTGGGCGATTCCATCAGGTGCAACGCCACCAACTCCGCACCTTTGGCGGCAAGGGCGCGAAACAATTTCAAATCGCAGGTCAACGGCAGGCGCGGGAAATCAATTTTCAAAAACTCCGCGTAACGCTCGCGATACGCGGGCGAATGAAACACCGCGTAGGCGTAATGGAAAACATCTTCTGGCCCGACCGTCTTCTTCAAATCGCCGCGATCTACCGGAATCCATTTCAAGCCGAGCCGTTGCGTGAGGTCTTGGACGAACTTGGGATTGAGATTGGCGCGCCGTGTGGAATAGCCCGGCGAGGACTCGAACAGCGCCATGAGCATCGTGCCGCTGCTGCGCTTTTAGTTTCAGTTTCTGCGTCGTCATAGAGATAAAGCGGGAAAACACTTGAGCCATCTTTGAGCTCAACGAAAACCGCAGGCGTGGGCCTATTGCTGACGACAGCGTGTTGCCAGTTTGCGGCTTTTGTCTGCCTCACCGTATTGAGCGCGAGGTTGGATTTGAATAGGTGAGCGATGATGTTTAGGCGAGGGCGGTCAGTGACGCTGGGGTGCAGATAAACAAGGCGCTTGTCGAATGGCCGGTAATCGCAAAGGCGGCAGTTCGTTTTCCAGTCAGCTTCCGAAGGTTGTTTGCCAAGATATTCCGCCACCTGCTTTTTGAGGGTTGCTTCATCAAGGGCGACCGCGACCGGGTCGCGGTGCGTTTGAAACCCCAACAGATTTTTCGGCATCATGTCTGTGATCTGCCAAAACTTCTCATACTCGGTGCGCCGCTTGATGCCTTGCGGGACGAATAAATAATTCGGCGAGGTTGGTTTCAATTCAGCCCACGCCGTATCGTTGACATCGGTCTCGGCAAGTCGTTTGTATTTGGCTTCGCGTGTGCCCCAAAGGTCAGCCTGAAAAACCTGCGCGAGGTTTTTGTTTCTTTTTTCTTTTACGCACAACATCAACGAAACACCTTCCGTGATGTCGAACACGTTTTTGTCTTCGCCGCCATCGGGTGCGCGTTCCTTCTTGTTTGAATTGCCGTGCAAATCGTAAATATAAATTTCGTTGAAGCTCCGCATCAAACTTTGGCGCATCCCGCGAAAAGTCGGGCTGTCGAGATAACTGTTGCTGGTGATGAAGCCGATGATGCCTTCGCCGGTTTTATCAATACGCCATTGGGCAAAACGGATAAACTTCACATAATCATTTTGCAGCCACTTCGGATTGCGTTCATCCAGCCAAGCACCGTCCACAACGTAGTAATCCTGTATCAACTGGCCAATGAAAGTTGGCACTTCCACGAATTTCTGTTTGTCGGCGATTCGGTAAACAGGCTGAACAACGCCTTGTGGATTGTCAAAATCGGCAAGATATTTTTCGCCCTTCTCAACTCGTTTTTCTACCCAACTGCGATTTGCGGAATGACCAGAATAAGGCGGGTTGCCAATCAAAACCATAATCGGTTTGTCGCGCTTTATGTTGGCTGCGGCGTTGGCTTCGTCGGCAATCCAGCCGGTGATGAGCTGTTCGCTTTTCTTGGCCGCTTCTTCCAGTGTGTTGGTCAAGTAAATGCCCAGGCGTTGGTCAGAGCCGAACTTGTAGCCCGTTTGCTGCAACTGCATCCCAAGTTTGAGATGCGCAATGGCGTAAGGCGCAATCAACAATTCAAAACCGAAAATCCGGTTGAGCAGATGCTTTTCCACATAGCCGTCCCACGCGCCCTTTTGCTTGGCAAACTTCTGGTAAATCTGGTCAACGACGAAGTAGATAAACGTCGCGGTGCCGGTGGCGGGATCGAGGATGAGCGTGTTTTCGTCGGCCAAGCCATTCGGGCGTTTGAAGCGAGTCTTTAGTAAGTGGTCCACCGAACGGACAATGTAGCTGACGGCGGGTCCGGGCGTGTAAAAAACGCCGCGTAATTCGCGCATCTTCGGATCGTAAGCCGCAAGGAACGTCTCGTAGAAATGAACAACCGGGTCTTCCTTGCCCTTGCCCTTGCCAAAATCTTTCAGCACCGCCGCCATGTCCGCGTGATTGAGCAGCGCCACAATGTCCTCCATGACCCAGGCAATCGAATCAGGAAGTTTTGGCCCGGTGATTTCATAAAAAAGTTGCTGCAAAAACGGATTTGTCCTGGGAATGGCGCGTGCTGCCGAGTCACGGGTGAAATCCTCTTTTTCCGGCGTATGCACACGGGCGGCAAACAGGCCATAGACCAACGTTTGAGCAAACATATCCGAAAACTGTTTCTCACCGAGGTCGGGAATGAGTGTTCCCTGAAAAGCTCTCAACCACTGATGCAGCCAGCCGCCGTCGGATTCTTGCTGGATGGCAACGATGGTCTGCTGCTGCATCGTGCGGGCGTAGCCAGCCATGCTGTCCGCCAGTTGCTCTGCCGAGCCGACGGTCAACGCAGGACAGCGGATAAAACTATCCAGCAGATCGGCGAGTTCTTTTTCGCCGTTGGGCAGCGGCTTGATTTTGTTTTTGCCGACCAGATCGGCGATACGCACCACGCGCCGACGTTCGCCATGCGTGAACCAATGGAATTCGAGATAGTCGGTAAGAATCCAATTGGGCAAAGCGGAATAACGAATGAATTGTTCGCCGTATTGCCCTTTGCCCCGCTCCATTTCGCCAAGATCAGTGCCAACGTCCTTCGTCTCGACATTCCCAAGTGGAATCCGGCCACGCGAAACTTTGAAATCAGGAGCGCCGATGATTGGAATATGCCTCGGTTCGTTGGTGGCAATAATTTCTTTGCCGACCGATTGGAGCAATGCTTGGAGCGCGGAACGATGCGTGTGTTCCGTCGCGTCGTCGCGGGCAAGGTTCTTTTGAATCTCGGCAATATATGATCCAAAGGCTATTGGCATTTTAAGCACACAGTTGAACTGCTTGATTGGATCGGCCAGCTACATAATCGGCAAGCAACGCTTGAACCCATTCCCCCAACTTCTCCCACCGTTTGGCTGCGAAGGATTCAGACAAACAAGCGCTCCAGCAAATTGCCTGACGGGATTGAATGTGCATTTCGTTCCAATTCATTTTGAGCGCTGGCCGGCGGGTGTGTTCGGTGGCGTCGCCGTGAGCGATGTTTTTCGTGATTGCTGCTAGATACTCGGTGAACGCTGTCATGCGTGTGGAGTCTAGCGATTCATTCTCAAGCTGCAAGCACACGAGGCTTCGAGCTTGTTATCGCTGGCTTGCTATGGCGCAAAATAATCGTGCAGGTCAAAGGCGGCGGTGTGAAGCGGAATGACGTGGCAACGTTGCTCGGCGACGTGAACAATCAGAAAGCGGCGGGCGGAATTCTCCTCTCGCTGGAAAAGCCCACCAAACCCATGCGCGACGAAGCCGTGGACGCAGGCCGTTACGAATCGAAGCTCTGGCACGACAAGGATTATCCCAAAATCCAACTGCTCACCATCGAAGGCTTGCTGAACAAGACCGAGCGTGTTGACGCGCCGCCGCAAATGAATCCGTTTGCAAAAGCGCAACGGGAAGCCAAGCCGGAGACACAGACGGATTTGATTTAATCCGCAGGCGGCCCGGTTTCCACGGTCATCACCCGCTCGAA
>CAZNOE010000635.1:0-4025 GCA_964574525.1 uncultured Bifidobacteriaceae bacterium | reverse complement strand
TGCAAGACTGTGCCGCCCTCGGCCTGTGCAAGACCATCGTGGTGGGTGAGAAAACCTTCGGCAAAGGTTCGGTGCAAAGCATACTTCCGTTGGATAGCGGTGCGGCGTTGCGTCTGACAACCGCCAAATACTACACGCCCAGCCACAAAGTCATTCACGAGCAAGGCATTACTCCGGACATCGTCGTGACCATGACCGACGAGGAGGAAGCAGCGGTGTTGTACAAACGCGCGCCCGGCGGCGTCGAGCCGCTCGACGAAAAGCAACGCGAACGCGCGCGCAATACCCACGATCCGCAACTGGAGCGCGCGATGGATGTGCTCAAGGGAATCATGCTTTTCACCGAGCGCGCGCCAGCGGACGAGAGTCCGAAGGGTCAAGCGAAGAAGGTAGCCGCGGCGAAGTGACCAAGCTGTCGGATACTGGATACTAGATTCTCGATCCTGGATGTTCTGATCCAGCATCTAGTATCCAGCATCCAGAATCGCATGACTCTCCTCGCCTTTGAAACTTCTTGCGACGAAACCAGCGCCGCCGTGGTGCGGGCGGGCGAGGTATTGTCGAGCGTCGTGTCTTCGCAAGTCGGTCTCCACGCCGAGTACGGCGGTGTGGTGCCGGAACTGGCGGTTCGCGAGCATCTGCGCAATCTGATTCCAGTCGCGGAATCCGCTTTGCGAGAGGCGGACGTGTGTGCGGAACAACTCGACGCCGTGGCCGCTACACAAGGGCCGGGTTTGCCAAGCGCACTGATGGTTGGATTGAAAGGCGGACAGGCGCTCGCCTTCGCACTGCGCAAGCCCTTTCTCGGCATTCATCATCACGAGGCGCACTTGTATTCGCCGTGGATAACGGGCACGCCACCGAAAGCAGATTTCGCTGCATTCCAACCGAATGTCTCACTCATCGTCAGCGGCGGGCACACGATGCTGGTGCATGTGGAAGCGGAATTGAAGCATCGCGTGCTCGGCTCGACAGTGGACGACGCGGCGGGCGAGTGTTTCGACAAGGCCGGCAAGCTGATCGGACTCGGGTATCCCGCCGGGCCACAAATTGACCGCTTGGCAGAGCAGGGGAATCCGAAGGCGTTCGACTTCCCTCGCCCGTTGCTCAACGACGCGAGCGATGATTTCAGTTTCAGCGGTTTGAAAACCTCCGTTCGCTATTTCCTGCGCGACAACCCGCGGCTCCTCGACAACGCGCAAGCGATTCGTGACCTCTGTGCGAGCGTGCAGGCCGCCATCGTTGAAGTGCTCGTGAAGAAGACCATGCGCGCCGCCAAACGGGTTGGCGTGAGTTGTGTGACCGCGTCGGGGGGCGTGACGTGCAATCGCGCATTGAGGCGCGACTTGGCAGCGGCTTGCGCGCGTGAAGACATTACGCCGCGTCTGGCTGAAAAAAATCTTTGCACCGACAACGCGGCGATGATCGGAATTCTAGCGGAGCGAAAATTAGTTCAAGGCGGCGCCGAGTCGGCTTTGGATGAAGAAATTCGACCTAGCTGGGCGCTGGCCTGAAAATATGATGCTGTCGGTTCAACGAGGCAGCCCCATTCTCCATTGACCGCCGAGCAGTTGGAACTGGAACTTTACGGCAACGCCGGGCACAACCTCCACGTTCGCTTCGATCGAACCATCGGGCATTTGACGTCTGCCAAGAATGGCCATCCCCACCCATCCTTCAAGTCGTTGGAAAAACTCGTTGGTGGAATTCCCACTTTGTCGGAGCTGAGTCTCGATTTGTACGGCAGAATCGGGGGTAAGCGCCTGCAACAAACTGTTGAGGTCACGATTTTGCATGGCCCAGAGAAAGGACTCCATCGTGGCTTCCGGCGTGTTGAAACCCGCCCGCTGCGCTTTGGATCGCAGGATATAACCCGGCGGCAATGCCGTCGCGGCCGATGCATTTGTGGTGCGGTTTTTGAGTTGGGCGCGGAGGCGGGTGTTGTCATTGGTGACACTGAACAATTCGCGCCGACGCGTGGTGAGCCGGGTCACTTCACTGCGGAATCGAAGCAGTTCAAGCGAGGGCGAGGCGGCAGAGCGGTGTTCAGCCGTTCCCGACACCGGCCGAGTGATCGGCAATTGATCCGGACTGTTTTCGCCCAAGCGGGACTGAGAGATAAGACGCTGTTGTTCGGTTCGCAGATGGGCGATTTGCCTTCCTTGAACCAGGACACAAGTGAGCGTCGCCGCACAAACCACCATGCCGCCGACGATGAATAAAGTGCGGGAGGTCATGGCTTGCGTATGGAAGGTTGCGCGGGCGCGTGCAAATAAAGCTTCCCATCGCGCTCGACGAGGAACTCCGGATGTTCCCTGGCCACGCGCATTTGAACGCTTCCGTCACACAGGCCGATGTTGCCGTGAATCGGACAGCGAAACAGAACGCGCTGCGGCTCGGTGGCGCTGCCGCCCGGGGCGAGATACTCGTACGAACAGTTGGCGGCCGTAAACGCGGCCCAGCCTGCGGCTGGTGGACGGTTGGTCTCCGCCGGGCAGACCAGTATCTTGGGTGTGTTCATCTCGTTGGTCATGGACAAGATTTCCGCCGGGTAGAGATCGCCGTTGTCGTTGGCCCAGATTCGTGCGGCAAGGCCGAGTTGTTTCATGTTGTTGACACAGGCCGTCGCCATGGCCCGCTCGCGTGCTTTTGAAAACGCCTCCTGCGCGTCTATGATTTCCTGCGGGAGCCCGCTGGGTGGGGCGGCGACCTGGGTGCGAAGATTCTCGTTTTCTTTCTGGACCTGCTCCAACTGTCCGATCTCGGCAGCGAGTTGGCGTGCCAGTTCTTTCAAGCGGGTAATTTCCTGCTGCTCGCGAACTGAAGAATCAAGAACGGAGCGTTCGTTGTTCACCGGATTGGTCGGGACGGTTGGCTCGCTGCCACGCGCAGAGGCTTGGGACAACGTCTGAATGGATTCCTTGAGTTCCCGGATTTCCGTTTGTTGAACGGCCATGACTGCTGCCAACGCGAGCGAAGCCGCCGCCGGCGCCAAGGCGGGCCACCAACGGCGAAGCCAGCCACCGGGCGCGGGCATCATGACGGTCGGCGGCGACTTGGAGCGTGCCACTGACAACTTCACTTGCGCGATCAATTCGTTCTTCAAGCCTGCCGGGGGCCTGGGTAGTGGCGCGCGGCGCAAGGCGCCTTCGATTTCTTGTTCGCTGAGGCTCATACGGTTTTCAAAGTTGTTGGCGATTTCGTTGGATTACGTTCTTGGGCGAGTTTCTTTTGCAATTCCGCCAATGCCTGGCGCAGCCGGTATTTCACGGTGCTGGTCGCCACACCCTGCGCATCGGCTGTTTCTTGCAGCGTGAGGTCCTGGTAGTAATGGAGGTGAACGGTGTCACGCAGGTTTGGATCGAGTCTGTCCACCGAGGCGTACAGCACCGCAGCCAGATCGGTGCGGGCCACGGCTTCGTCCGGTGCCGCATTGAGAGCGGGGCAGTCAGCCCACCATTCGTTCGAACGCGGTTCGGTGCGGTGGTCGGCGCGCCGCCAGTCCACGTAAACATGGTGGGCGATGCCGTGCATCCAGGAGCCGACTGACGACAGCCCGGCAAAGGTCGGCAGCGCCTGCCACACCCGGCCAAAGGTGCGTTGGGTGAGGTCGGCGGCATCCGCGTCGTTGCCGGCAAGCCGCCGCAGGAAGGCATAAATCCGTTCATAGAATAGCTCGATAAGCTGGGTCGCCGCCGCCGTATCACCGCGGCGGGCGCTTTCCACCAGTTGATTCGCCTGTAATTCCATCCGTTGTCATCTGTTTAGTCGAATCCCGGGGCTGAAGTGGACAAAAAAACTTTGGATAAAATTTCGACACAACCGTCGCTCCGGTTATTATGCGAAGCTGACGCTATGATTTGTCGGTGCATTGCCCAACGCGGAGCAGTCGCAACCACTCCCTCTCCTCCATCGGATGGAGGAGAGGGCTGGGGAGAGATTTCCCCGAAAACATTCGCGCCTCGTACCTCTGAACCGAAAGCGCCGGCAAGCCGGGCGCACTCCAAACGCTTCGCGACTTCCGA
>CAZNOE010000634.1:1757-4034 GCA_964574525.1 uncultured Bifidobacteriaceae bacterium | reverse complement strand
CTCGAAGCCAAGAAGCCGGCCGTCTACATCAAGGACGACCCCGCCCCCGCGTTTCAGCTGCGGCGTTACGGCTGGTCGAAGAAGCTGCCGCTGTCCATCTTGACGAACTTCCAGGAGTTCGCTGTCTACGATTGCCGCATCCGCCCGTCGCAGGGGGACCGGGCCAGCACCGCTCGCATCCATTACCTGCGCTACACGGACTACGCCAAGAAGTGGGACGACGTGGCCGGCATCTTCGCGCGCGACGCCATCCTCAAAGGCTCCTTCGACAAGTACGCCGACTCCAAGAAAGCCAAACGCGGCACGGCCACCGTGGACGCCGCCTTCCTCGAAGAGATCGAGAATTGGCGTTTCGAGTTGGCCAAGAACCTGGCCCTGCGCAATCGGGAGCTGACGCCGCGCGAGCTCAACTATGCCGTGCAGATCAACACTTTCGACGTCGCACTTGACGGTGCAGGTGTACACGTGTAGTTGTACAAGTTTAGCGTGTTCGAGCTGAAGAGGTGAGGCAGATGTGCTACACGAACAGGGAGGCGACGCAGCCGCAGATGGCGTCGCTGACGAAGCCGATGAAGTCAACCGCGCGGTTCTTGCACGTTTGCAGCACGGAACTCGTCGTCCCCTGAGCTCGTGCCCCGGTGGGCTCTTGGTTGCCGCCGAATACCTTGCGGTTGACGATCGGCGTCCTCAACCCGCGCTCGGCTTTGTGGTTGGTCGCCGGAATCTCGGTGTTGAGCAAGAACATAAACCAATGTTCGCTGTGACAGTAAAGATGATTGGCAAACGTGCGATAGTCCTCGTTGTCCTGGGGTTTCGCGGTGAGCGCGTCCAGTTGGCCCAAGTAATATTTGTGCCAATGAGCCAACTCGGCGTCGTCGATCTCGCCGGCCCGATGGCGATCGCGCACCTTCAGCGTGGCCGTGAGGATGCTGATCACCCGCAGCGGAAAAGCCGCGTTTTCCGGGTACTTCTCCACCAACCCGCGCGCACGCCGCAAGGCATGGTCGACACATTGCTGATGGCAAGCCTCCTCGAAACGGTCGTAGGAGCTGAAACCATCATGCGTCATCTTGCCCGACCAGTGGATGCCGATCAAACGGATCAAAGCATCGGCGCCGCGTTTTGGGTCGATGGTGTAACAGGTGGCCCCGTCATCACCGACCCAACAATGGAGCCAGACAGGTTGGCCTCCCACCCGCCACCCGGTTTCGTCCGGCGTAATATGTTCGGAACCTTTGATCTTTTCCTGGATTTCGATGAGGGCCGGTTCTAACTTTTCGGCAGCACGCATGACAATTTGAGCACAGCCGCCGCGACTGATCTTGATGCCGTGCAGCTTGTCCATGGTGTCGCTGATCTTGCCGTAAGACATGCCGGCGTGCTTGTTGTAATAGACGATGGCGGCCTGGGCGACGGGGCCGAGTTGGCTGGCACAGGCGCCGGCGGCGTCGCTGGTTTGCAGCGGATGGCGGCTCTGGACGCGTTGGCCGCAGTTTTTGCAAGTGCCGAAAAAGATAGTGAACAGCCGTCGCAGCACCTCGCGCCGGACCTCGTCTTGCCATTGCTCGAAGGAGCCGAGATCGATGAAGTCCTTGCCGCCGCAATCGGGACACTGGCAGGGCATGGGCACGGTGAACTTCTCGTCGGCCGTCTCGGGATCAGGCAGGGGCCGATGGCCATGCTTGCCGTGCTTGGCGCCTGCTTTACGGCCTGGCTTTTTGCGGTTTTCCTTGGGTTTATTGCGGGAAAAGGGGGCAGCTTGGCGTTTGGCCGAGCGTTCGGAGGCCTTCAGGGCGCCGCGCAACTCCTTGTTTTCGCTCTGGAGTTTATCGACCTCGGCTTGGAGCTGTTGGACGTCGTTTTTGAGCTGCCGGTTTTCGGCGCGCAGCCTCCGCAGTTCCGCATCGCGGTCCGCAGCCGGCCGAGGGGCATCCTTGCGTGCATCGCTCATGCAGGCAGCATAGGAACTCGACCCCCGATCAGCTGCGCTTGGTTGGAGGATTTTTGGGGAAAGGCGCTAAACTTGTACCCCTTTGGCCAGGTCAATGAGACCATCGCCCTGTGCCGACGATGTGCCGGACAACAGCCGCATCGAGATTTTGGATTTATTGCACGTGACGCCGCGGCTGTGGCAAGCGGCTCATTTGCTGTATGGCGCCAAGGGCAAGGAGGTGCTGCCGTTTGTGCGTCAGCGCGTGACGCAAATCCTGGAAGGCAAAGTGGAGACGGTGATACGGGCGCTGCGGCGCTTGGCCAAGGAGCTTGGCTTGGACAGCA
>CAZNOE010000634.1:0-1657 GCA_964574525.1 uncultured Bifidobacteriaceae bacterium | reverse complement strand
GCCTTCCAAACGCAATACATCGAGCGCGAAATCAATCACTTATATCCGCACCGCCAGCTTGTGGCCGGGGAGGCGTTTTTCGCACAGGCGGCGTAGCAGCCCGTTGAAAAACCCCCAAAACCCCTTGACAAGGATGTTATATTGCCGCCGTCAGCTGACGTCATGAAATCGCGGAAGGAAGGTGCGGCATGGTCATGGGACGACGTAAGGATAAGCAGCCGGATTTGTTCATCGCCAACGATGCCCTGCCCAAGTCTCCGGGGCATGTCTTTTATGACAAACTCAATGCCGTGCTCGGCGAGGCCGGGTTCGATGCTTTTGCGGAAAAGATGTGCCTGCCCTATTACGATGAAGCGGTGGGCCGGCCGAGTCTGCCGCCGGGCGTCTACTTTCGCATGATTTTCATCGGGTACTTTGAAGACATCGGCTCGCAACGCGGCATTGCCTGGCGCTGCAGCGACAGCCGCTCGCTGCAATCGTTCCTGGGCTACTTGTCCACGGAAATCACTCCAGACCACTCCAGTTTGACAAGGATCAGCCAACGTTTGCCGACGGTGGTCCACGAAAATGTCTTTGCCTTCATGCTCAAGGTCGCCGAGCAAAAAGGGTTGGTCATCGGCAAAAGCGCTGCCGTGGATGCCACGACACTCGAAGCCAACGCGGCCATGAAGGGGCTGACCCGCCGTGACAGTGGCGAGGATTACAAAGAATACACGCGCCGGTTGGCGGAGGAAGCCGGCCTGGAAAACCCCAGTGCCGAGGAAACGCGCCGCTTCGACAAAGGCCGCAAAGACAAGAAGATGTCCAATGAGGATTGGGAGTCGCCGACCGATGCGGACAGCAAAATCGCCAAGATGAAAGACGGTACTACGCATCTGGCTTACAAGGCGGAACATGTCGTCGATCTGCAATCCGAACTGGTGCTGTCGGCGACGATCGTCCCGGCCACGACAGCGGATAGCGCGTCGCTGCCTGACAGTTTGCTGACGGCCGAGATCAATTTGGCCCGCGCCGACAGCGACGCCAAGATTGAAGAGGTGGCCACCGACAAAGGTTATCACAAGCTCGATACGTTGCCGGAGTTGGAGGACATGGGTTTTCGCACCTACATTCCGGAGCCGGACCAGGCTAATGACCACACCTGGACGGACAAGCCGCCGGAGCAAGAGAAAGCCTATCGCAACAATCGTCGGCGCGTGAAAAGCCGGCGTGGCCGACGCCTGCAGCGGCTGCGCAGCGAAAAGGTCGAACGGAGTTTTGCCCACGTGTGTGAGACGGGGGGCGCCAGACGCAGTTGGCTGCGAGGCTTGGTGAAAGTTTCGAAACGTTATTTGCTGACCGTAGCTGCCCATAACTTAAGCATCATGATGCGCAAGGTGTTCCGGGTGGGCAAGCCGAGGTGTTTGCAAGGGGCGAAGGCGGCGGCGGCAGCCGCTTTGGCGGCTCTATTAGCTTTGCGCCACTGGTTGAGCCGCCTTATCACATTCACTGGTTATTACACCACCATCCAGCCGCGTGAGTTTTCGATGAGCCGCATCGGGCCTAAAGCAGGGTAATTCAACAGGCTGCTAAGGCGCGAAACGCCACGGTCCATATGCCGCGAATCGGCTGTGGCCAAGCAGGAGGCTCATGGGCAGTCATCGGCGAAATGATCGAT
>CAZNOE010000633.1:0-4055 GCA_964574525.1 uncultured Bifidobacteriaceae bacterium | reverse complement strand
ACATTTTCGGCGGCATCATGGATTGCAACGTCATCGCCACCGGCATCGTCGCGGCGGTGAAGGAAACCGGTTTGAAACTTCCGCTGGTCGTACGTCTCGAAGGCAACAACGTCATCGCAGGCAAGAAAACTCTGGCGGAGTCCGGCCTCACGCTCATCACGGGCGATTCAATGGCCGACGCGGCGCAGAAGGTTGTGAAGGCGGTTGGTAAATGATAATCTGACAAAATGAAAAACCGTATGGGAACATTTTACACGAACTGCCGTGTTGCAAATCACGTTGACCGGAAGAAATCCGTTGAAGTCCCCAAATTGCTCGTGGACACGGGCGCGGAGTTCACCTGGATCAATGGGGAAACGCTGAAAGATATCGGAGTGAAGCGCGAGAAGAAGGACTACACGTTCGTCATGGCCAACGGCAAGGAAATCACCCGCGCTGTCGGCTTTGCCATCATTCATGTCGGTGACGCGGTCACGAGTGACGCAGTCATCTTTGGCGAACCGGGAGACTTACAAATCCTCGGCGCACGGTCGCTGGAAGGAATGAACCTGCGGGTGGATTCCCGCGCCAAGAAGCTTGTTGCGGGCGGGCCGATTTTGGCCGCGTAATTTCCCACGCCATGCTCAAAGTCATCGAACTCGCATTTTGTTGTTACGCCGTTACGGACATGAAACGCGCCCGCGCGTTTTACGAAGGCGTGCTGAACTTGAAACCCACAACCGTCACGGATTCGGGACAAAACCAGTGGGTTGAATACGAATTCGGCCCCTACACGCTGGCCATCGGCTGCGCGCCCGGAATGTTCAAGCCGAGTCCCGACGGCTGCTCCGCCGCGCTGGAAGTCGAGGATTTCGACGCAGCCATAAAGCAATTGCGCGACAACAACGTGAAATTCCGCGTGGAACCGATGCAATGCCCCGCCTGCCGCATGGCGATGATCTTCGATCCCGATGGCAACACGATTTGCATTCACAAACGAAACGCGGGTCGCTGAACCAACTCGTAAATCGTAAATCGCAAATCGTAAATCTCAGATGGCAATCCTGGTTAAACCCAACACCAAAGTCCTCATCCAAGGCATCACCGGCAGCTTTGGCGCGCGTCATGCCCAACTCTCGATTGATTACGGCACGCACGTTGTCGCCGGCGTCACGCCCGGCAAAGGCGGGCAAACGTTCGAGCACAACGGGAAGAGCGTTCCCATCTTCGACACCGTGGCCGACGCTGTGAAACAGACGGGCGCGACGGCTTCCGCCGTTTTCGTTCCGCCGCCGTTCGCAGCGGACGCGATTCTCGAAGGCGCGGATGCCGGACTCGAACTCGTCGTAGCCATAACGGAAGGAATTCCCGTCAACGACATGGTGAAGGTGAAGCGCGCGATGGAGGGAAAACGCACGCGGCTTATTGGACCGAATTGTCCCGGCATCGTCACGCCCGGTGAAGGAAAGGATTCTCATGGCGGTTGCCGCATCGGCATTGCGCCCGGCTACATCCACAAGCGTGGCCACATCGGCGTCGTCTCACGCAGCGGCACACTGACTTACGAAGCGGTGTGGCAACTCACTTCGCGCGGCGTTGGCCAGTCCACCTGCGTCGGCATTGGTGGCGACCCGGTCAACGGCACGTCGCACCTCGATGTGATCAAACTCTTCAACGACGACCCGGACACACAGGGCATCATCATGATCGGCGAAATCGGCGGCAGCGCGGAAGAAGAAGCTGCCGAGTGGATCAAAAAGAATTCTAAGAAGCCGGTCGCTGGTTTTATCGCCGGCGCGACGGCGCCGCCCGGACGCCGCATGGGCCACGCGGGCGCGATCATCAGCGGCGGCAAAGGCACGGCGCAGGCGAAGATCGCGGCGTTCAAGGAAGCGGGCATCGGTGTTGCCGCAACGCCGAGCGAGATGGCAGACACTCTTCTCAAAATGATGTAGCACAAGTGACGCAGTGAATGGTGAATGGTGAATAGTTTTGCCGAGGCGCGATTCCCACCATTCACGATTCACCAATCACCATTCACTTGTCCGCATGTCCCTGATTGATCTCATCCTGAACATTGTTGGCCTGTTGCTCTGGTCCAACTGGCGCGCCGTCCGTTTCGACCCACTCGTCAAGACCGCGCCCGCGACATTGATGGGGACACTGAGGCGCGCCGAACCGTCCCGCTTGATCCGCTGGCACTTGCTGGCCGCCCTTGCCGGCCTGTTGGTTCTGCGCGCCTTGCTGTACTGGCAAATCGGCTCCACTGTAAACTGGAACGGAACTGTTGAACTGGGAGCCATCTCAATTTCATTCCGCAGCGACTTCTTTGGGCGCACGCTGCTGTTTTCACTTTGCAGTTTCGGCTTTGCGATGGCCGTTTTTTTCCTTTGGCTGCTCTTCCTGTCGTTGCTGAAACCGCCAGGCGGAGAAGGCGACTCTGTGCAACGGCTGGTGCGGCTCCAATTAGGACGCGTGGACAGGTGGCGCGGGTGGGCGAAAGCGGTGCTGCCGTTCGTGGCAGCAAGTTGTCTGTGGTGGCTGGTGAGTTGGCCGCTGGCCCACTGGGCGCTGGTACCCCGCCCGGTCTCAGCAGTTCACCGGCTGGAACAGGCCGTGGTCATCGGATTCGGGAGTTACCTCGCGTGGAAATATCTCATCGTTGGAATACTGGTACTGCACGTCGTCAACAGTTACGTCTATTTTGGAAACCACCCGTTCTGGCCGCAGATGAACGGTATCGCGCGCCAGTTGCTGCAGCCGCTTTCCCTCGTACCGCTGCGCATCGGAAAGGTTGATTTCGCGCCGGTACTGGTCATCGCACTGGTTTTTTTCCTGTCGCGCTTGTTGGAGGCCGGCTTGACGGCCCTCTATGGAAAGTTGCCGGTTGAATTCTGATCGCGCCGGGCAGGGATCAGTTGGCAGTCACCCTGGGCAGTTTCACGACCACTGTCGTGCCCGCGTTTTTATCGCTTTGGATGGTGAGTGTGCCACCGTGCAGTTCGGTGAGGCGGCGGGCGATGCTCAGCCCCAGGCCAATGCCCTGCTGTTCGTGCATTTTGCGGTCGAACTGCATGTACGCGCCCACGCGGGAAATGTGTTCGCTGGAGAAACCGCGTCCGTGATCGCGAACAGACAAAACCACGGCGTCTGGCGTTTTCGAGAATTCCACCCGCACGGCGGCGCCAGACGATGAAAACTTGAACGCGTTTTGTATCAGTTCATCCACAACCTTGCCGAGATACTCCTCGGACATCGGTACAGGCGCGTCGCTGAGCTGCAATTGCAAATCGCCGGTCCGCGAGGCTTCCCCGGCTTGTTTACGCGCGTGTTCCTCGATGAGTCGGGCGGGCGAGGCGGTTTGCTTGCGGCGCAATGCGGCGACCTTCTGCGGATCGGCCTCCAATAATTGGAGTTGGGCTAAAATCAAAAAGTTCTCGATCAACCGTTCGAGCCGCCGCCCGCTCTCGTAGATCACCTGCCCCATTTCGGCAATTTCGTGTGGCTGCAAGGTCGTGGCGTCGGCCGTGAGGATTTCGCCGTAAGCAAGAATTCCGTTGAGCGGAGTCCGCAGTTCGTGCGGCAGCATCATGCTGATGTTGTCGCGCAGGTCAGCCAGCTTACGCTCCGCTTCCGCGCGCACGGTTTGCACCTTTTTGAGCCGCGCGTCCACGGCGGCATAGAGACCGTCAATGGTGAAAGGTTTGGGCAGGTAATCGTCCGCCCCCAGTTCCATGCCGTGGCGCATACCGGCGTTATCCGCGAGGCCCGTCATCAGGATGAAGGGAATGGTAGCGGTGGCCGGCTCGTTGCGCAGCGCGGACAGCGTGGCATAGCCGTCCATTTTGCCCATGTTCACGTCGCAGAGAATCAGATCGGGCAGTTCCTTGCGCGCCTTCTCGACGCCCGCGGCACCGTTCTCGGCCTGGACCACGTCGTGTCCGCGTTGCTGGAGAGCCACCTGGATCATCTCCCGCAGCCATTCTTCGTCGTCAATCACCAGTATCTTTTTCATTCGGACCAACTGACATTTAGCTGAATTTCAGCAGGCGGTCAACGCGGGTCGAGCACCGGTG
>CAZNOE010000632.1:0-4068 GCA_964574525.1 uncultured Bifidobacteriaceae bacterium | reverse complement strand
CCCGATGGCGACGGCGCGAGCAACTGGGAGGAATACATCGCCGGAACCGACCCTCACAACGCCGCAGACTTCCTGCGATTGGACAGCGTGACACTCAGTCCGCCCTATTGCGCGCTTGGATTCAACACACGAACTGGCCACACCTACAGGGTAGAGTCGGCGATGGAACTCGGTTCAACGAACATCTGGGTGCAGGTGGGAAGCGTTATCAATGGCAACGACTCGCCAGCCACCGTGTATGATCAAATCGGCTCGTCCGCCCGTTTCTATCGGCTCAAGGTCACGCGTAATTAGCAATCTCTTGGTGCGGCGATTTGCGGACAGCGCAGGCGCGGATTAGGCTAAGGCAACTATTGGCGAGTGTGGGGCAAGAATTGTCTTTTCCTGAAAGGGAATTTGCGTTGACACAAGTCAGGCATGGTGATGGGGTACAATCGTAGGGAAAGTTCAAGGTTTTTATGAAAACAAAGCCGCTTCTGTCGGGCTTCGCTCGATTCGTTCTCTTATTCTCTACCGTTATATTCGCAGCGCAACACTCGGCCCCGGCGGCTGGCGTCGTCACCAATTGCACCGAAGCCGATCTCCGCGCGGCGATGACAGGAGGCGGCACGGTGACTTTCGCTTGCGACGGGACCATCACGTTGGCAAGCCAACTTGGGATAGTCACCGATACGACGCTGGATGCGACCGGACATTCCATCAGACTTAGTGGCGGAGGAACCACACGTGTCCTGGCGGTAGCATCGGGGGTGAAGCTCACACTCAAACGATTGACCGCTTCAGACGGCTACGTCAGCATGGGATTCGGAGGCGGACTGCTGAATTCTGGTGAAGCCACAGTCACTGATTGCACATTTTCCAACAACATCGTGGTGAATGGCCCCCAGTTTGGCGGTGCGATCAACCATCAGGGAACGAAACTAGTCATCACCGGCACGACATTTGTTGGCAACAATGCTGAAGCGAGTGGCGGTGCGTTAAGTTGTGGATTCCCGTTTGGCTCCGCGGTCGGTAACATTGCCATCACCAACTGCACGTTCTACGCGAACGGGCATGGAGCCGCGTCCTTCGCTTGGGCCATCGGTTCGCCTGTGACGTTTGTGAACTGCACCTTTGCCTCGAATAACTTGAGCGCCATCAGTGCTTCCTCGGGGTTCCCTCCCCCTCCCAACCCTACGCACGTGCGGGTCATGAATTCGATCATCGCGTACACAGTGGGCGGCGACAACGCGTCGGGAATCGAAGATTGGGGCAACAACTTAAGCTCGGACAATAGTGCGAGTCTGACGAATGCCACCAGCTTGAAGAATACGGATCCCTTGCTCGGACCCTTGGCGGACAACGGAGGGCCGACGCGCACGATGGGTTTGCTCTATGGCAGCCCCGCAATAGACGGGGCCAATGATAGTGCGGCGCCCGCCACCGATCAGCGTGGCGTTGCGCGACCCGTTAACATCAAGAGCGACATCGGCGCATTCGAAAGCAGCCTCAGCCCGGTCAACCCGAGCACGGTACATTTTGCTTCGACGAACTTCAGCGCGGGTGAGAGCCAGGGCGTTGCGCTCGTGCGGGTGGTGCGGGGGGGCACGAGTGCGGGAACCGTCGGAGTCACACTTTCCGCCACCGCCGGCACGGCGACGGCTGGCGCAGACTTTGCCGCAACGAACATCGCTTTGGTTTTTGCCGAAGGCGAAATGCAGAAGATCATCCCAATAGCCCTTTTTGACGATCCAACGCCGGAGACCAACGAAACAGTAGTCTTGACCCTGACCAATGCTGTCGGAACCGTGCTCGATTCCCCCAGCACCGCCCAACTCACGATCCTCGATGACGACGTGGCTTATGTCCTGTCCCTGACCAATTACTCCGATGCCGGACTGCGGACGGTGGCCAACGGTGGCTGGATCCAGTTTCCGGCGGATGGAACGATCACTCTGACCAATCCGATCACGATATCTCAATTTACCATTTTGGATGCCACGAGTCACAACGTCGTCCTGAGCGGTGGAAACGCGGTGCGCTTGTTCAACATCAGTCCGGGTGCCTCGCTGACGCTGATGAATCTCACGATTGCCAATGGTCGCAATCAAGGCTTCAACGGCGCAACGGGCACGGATGGCGGCCAAGGCAGTGGCGGCGCAATCAACATTGATAACGGAACCCTGAATCTTATCGGGTGCCGGATTTGGACAAACACGGTCGCTGGCGGCGCCGGAGGCAATGGAAACCCGAATGGCAGCGGCGGTCCGGCAACCGGCGGAGCCATCTACCTGTTTCACGGCACATTGAACGCGACAAACTCCGAATTCGTCGGCAATCTGGCGATCGGAGGTCCGGGTGGCACCAACTCCTTGACCGGCGGCAGCGGCTCCGGGGGCCAAGCTTGGGGAGGCGCGATAGTCAGCAGCGGCGGATTGCTACAACTGGACAATTGCTCGTTCACGTCGAACGCCGTCACCGGAGGGCGTGCTTCCTTGAGCAGCAGTCAGCCAGTTGCGGGCGTTTCAGGCGAGGCCTCGGGCGGTGCCTGGCTCAACGATGGCGGGACGGCGGTGGTGACGAGGTGTTCCTTTGCGTTCAACAGTGGCTCGACACCAACTCCCCTGGCTTCCACAAGCGGGTCCGGCGGAATGGTTCGCGGTGGTTCTATTTGCAGCGTCTCGGGTGCGCTTTCAATTTTCGGAACGGAGTTCATCGGTAATCGCGTATCCGGAGGAGATGCCGTGCGGTACGCAACAGCCGGCCCCGGCCTCGGCGGGGCTATTTACAACCTGGCAATCCTCGACTTGGCAGGATGCCTCATTGAAAACAACTCCGCCTATGGTGGTAACAATGGTTCTCCGGGAGTGAATGGCCAAGGCGGCGCCATCTACAACGGAGGTCAATTGAAGATCGCACAAAGCGAATTCCAATCGAACACCGTCCAGGCGGGCCAAGGCTACGTGGGAGGCATGGTCACAAGTGCCAGCGGAATTGCGCAAGGTGGTGCGGTTTTTACGACGAACGTCCTGGTCCTAAGCGAGAGCACTCTTTCTGGCAATGTTGCATACGGAGCCGTGGGCGGGCCAGGGGTTACCGCCGGACCGTATCCGGGCTATCCGGCGTACGGAGGCGCGATTTACAGCAGCGGCACTTCGTATCTTACAAACAACACCCTGGCTGCCAATGTAGCGAGCGGCGGTCCGTGGACAGGACCGCCGACAACGCCTGGTTCCCGCTCCGCGGGAGGCGACGCTTATGGCGGCGGACTTTACCAGACTGGTGGGACTGCGTTCCTGCTCAACAACACACTCGCCGCCAACGCCGCCAGCGGCGGAACGGGCTATCCTAACGGCAACAGCTACGGCGGCGGAATCGCCAACCAGACTGGCACCGTGACCGTGCTCAACACCATTGTCGCCAACAGTTCGTCCGGCAGCAACAGCTTCGGCACTCTTACCGACGCCGGTCACAACCTGTCATCGGATGCAAGTTGCAACTTCACCAGCACGGGCAGCCTGAACGGCAATGATCCATTCCTGTATCCGCTTGGCGATTTCGGCGGGCCCACGCCGACGATGCCGCTACTGGCGGGCAGCCCCTGTATTGACGCGGGCGATCCGGCCGCCGCTCCGCCCGCGGACCAACGCGGCGTGCCCCGACCTTTTGGATTGATGCCCGATATCGGCGCTTATGAATGGAACGGGGGCGGTCCGACACCGCAAGCTCCGACGATCCTGATTCAGCCACAACCCGTGACCGTGTTTGTCGGCGAAAGCGTGGCTCTGTCGGTGACCGCGGACGGCTACCAGCCGCTGCATTATTCCTGGCGGCTCGGCGGAGCAGGAATAGCGGGTGCAACCGGCCCGGCTTATTCGTTTAGTAACGCCGCCCCGTCGCAATCCGGGATTTATACTGTGGTAGTGACGAATGTGGCCGGCGGAATCACCAGCGCACCGGCTTTGGTGCGGGTCAAGTCGGTGGAGCTGTACTATGGCAGCCAGATGCTCACCAATGGCACATACTCGTTTGCCTCACCGCCAACACTGACCATTCGTTCGGCGTTTACCAATGGCTCGTCGTTCTACA
>CAZNOE010000631.1:0-4076 GCA_964574525.1 uncultured Bifidobacteriaceae bacterium | reverse complement strand
TGCAGGTTGGTCGTCTGCGATTGCACGCCGACCTCGTCGCCCGGCTGGAGGTCCACGATCTCGGCGAGCGTGCCGTCCGGCTCGATGTAGCCGGCGGACAACGGCACGACGCAGTTGCGCATGTAGAAATTCTTCGGCTCCGGATGGTCGAACACGAAAATCATCGCGGTATTCTCCGGCATATTCGTGCGGAACATCATGCCCGTGGCGATCTGCACCCGCTCACGCGCAATCTCGGTGATCAATTCCTCGCTGCCGAGCCAGACCTTGATCGTGGGCAGCTTCGGTTGCGCGTGAAGCAAGTGGCCGCGAACCGGATCTATTTCCGGCTTTGGTGCGGTCGGAGCGGCGATCGCCGCGGAATTCGTCTTGTTGCAGCCGTTGCAGGCGGTGAACAGGCTCATGGCGATCAGGAGGGAAAACATTTTGGGGGCTATGCACTTCATTCCCCCAACCGCCGCGTCAGGTTGGACCGGCCTGACGATGGCGCGCCAGCGTTTGGAGTGCGGTGGCTGGCGGGGAACGGGGCTGACACCGCTTTCCTGGCGCGACCTGGCCACGAGCGGCGAAATATTCCCCGGAAAGCGGCGTGTGCCCCCACCCCTCACCCGCCGCACTCCAAACGCTTCGCGGCTGATCCCGCCTTCCGCCGCGTCGAGAGGATCAGGGTAATCAAGTAGCCTCAGACATTTTTTACAGAGCTTCATCGGAGTCAACAGACGGCTAAAATTTCACAAACCATTTCTTCCGATACATCACCCACGCGACGACGTAAAGCCCAGCGATGTACATCAGCGCCCATAGCAGGGAAGCGTTTTTTGGACTGGCGAGAAAGCCAAAGACCGGGGCGGTGTCGGGACTGGCAAATGGCGCGCAGAGCCGGTGGTAGAGCCAGGTCTTCAGCGCGACGGAGTTGTCGGCGGGGCCGATTTTGATTTCGAGCGAAAGCCGCCCGAGCACGCCCGCCAGCACGAAGACGGTGATCGCATTCATGCCGTAAATGGCAAACGGCTTCACCAACGTGCGACAGCCTTTCACGTCAATGAACCAGTAATAGACGCCCAGGCAAATCATCGCCAGTCCGGCCATGAACACGGAGTAAGAGCTGGTCCAGAGGTTTTTGTTGATCGGCAGCCAGAGGTTCATGATCTCTCCGAGCCACATCAGCAATGCGCCCGCGACCATCAGCCAGGCCGTCTTTTCTTCGGCGCGGCGCCGGGAGCGCAGCAGGTGTCCGGTCAATATCCCGAACAGACACGTCGCAATTGCCGGGATCGTGCTCACGATGCCTTCCGGGTCCCAGGTCTTCGCGGTTTTCCAAACGTGGGTGCCAATGACCGAACCGTTCAGGACCAGGTTATCCACGTAGGCCGAGAAATTGTCGCCTTTCTCGAACACGCCGGAAATGTAGCGCGTCTGGCCGTGGACGTTGACCGGGAACGGCGCGAACAACATCAACACCCAATAGCCAAGCAACAGGGCCGCCGTCCAAGTCACCTGCCCGCGGATGCTCGTTCGCAGAAAAATGAGGGTCGCGATCAGATAGCAAACCGCAATGCGCTGCAGCACACCAGGAATGCGCACGTTCGTCAAATAGTTGTGCAGCCAACCGGCAAGCCCCAGTCGCGACAGCGAGCCATCAATGAAAAAATTGAATGAGTTCAGGAAGAAACCGAGTGCGAAGATGATTGCCGCCCGGCGCAGCGCGTGCAGAAAAAGTTGCCGGCGGCTTTGGCCTTGTTCGAGGCGGCGGGACGTGGAGAGCGGAATCGCCACGCCGACGATCCACAGGAAGAAAGGGAAGATTGTGTCCGTGAAGGTCCAACCGTTCCATTCCGCATGATCAAACGGCGTGTAAATGTGCGACCACGAGCCGGGATTGTTCACGAGCATCATGGAAGCGATGGTCACACCGCGGAACACATCGAGCGACATCAAGCGACCGGTGCCGGGCGCGGTCGGTTGGGAGGAAGTCGCTTCGCTCATCAGCGCGACGCTAAGCCGTTTCGGCGATGAACGGAATCTTTTTCCCCAACGGGAAGTGGCACGGGCCTCTGGCCTGCGAGAGTGTCGCAAACCTCTGGCTTGGCGCTCCGTGTATCCGCAACCTGGAAGGTTGCCGACACATCGCAAGCTGCAAGCTTGCGCCACTTCCGCGGCGGCGGGCAGTTTGGGCTTTGGCCTGCGCGCGGCGCTCCTTAGACTCCGCGCGCGATGTCGCAAATGCTCAAGTCCTCCGGCGCGATGGCCGCCGCCACCATGACCAGCCGCGTGCTGGGGATGGTGCGCGTGATGGTCTATGCCGCGTTCATGGGCAACTCGAAAGTCGCCAGCGCGTTCACGCTCGCGTTCATGGTGCCGAATCTTTTCCGCCGCCTGCTCGGCGAGGGCGCGCTCACGGCGGCGTTCATTCCCATCTTCAAGCAAAAGGAAATCCGCCACGGCGAAAAAGAAATGTGGCGCACGGCCAACGTCGTCATCTCCGGCCTGTTCGCCGGCGCCGGCGCGGTGACGGTGCTGGCCATCGCGGGCCTCTCCCTCGCGCTGGCCATCGGCACGTTCGAGCCGGAGACGACGCTCATGCTGCGGCTGCTGCGCGTGATGTTTCCTTACATGCTGCTGGTGTGCCTGGCGGCGGCGCTGATCGGAATGGCAAACGCGCGCGGACATTTCTTTGTGCCCGCGCTCGGCTCGGTGCTGCTCAATGTGGTGATGATCGCCAGCGTGCTGCTGCTCGCGCCGCGCATGGGAAAAACTTTGGAGGAACAAATCTTCGGGCTGGCCATCGGTGTAGTGTTCGCCGGTCTGGCGCAGGCTTTCTTTCAACTGCCGAGTCTCCACCAGGAAGGCTATCGTTATGAGTGGGTTTCGCCGTGGCGCGATCCGACGGTGCGCGAAGTCATGCGCAAAATGCTGCCCGGCTCGATTGGCGTGGCTGCGTTTCAAATCAACGTGCTCCTCACACAAACCTGCTCATTCTGGTTCGACGCCACGATCACCTCCACGTTTGATTACGCCGTGCGGCTGATGGAATTGCCACAGGGGATGTTCGGGATTTCGCTCGCGACCTATCTGTTGCCGACCCTTTCCGGTCTGGCGGCGGAGAAGAAATTTCCCGAGTTCCGCGCGACGTTGAAGCAGGGGCTGGGTTATCTGTCGTTTGCGAACCTGATCGCCGCCGCCATTTCGCTGGCGCTGGCCGAGCCGATTGTGCGGCTGTTGTTCGAGCGCGGGAAGTTCGGGCCGGACGCGACGCATCGCGTCGCGCTGGCGCTGGCCTGTCTCGCGCCGGGGCTGCTGCTGTTTTCGATGACGAACATCCTGGCGCGGGCGTTTTACGCGCTGAACGATATCAAGACGCCGATGAAGATCAGCATTTTGTGCCTGTGCCTGAACCTGGCATTCGCCCTGTGGCTGGTGCGACCGTATCGCGAAGCGGGCCTGGGCGTGGCAAACACATTGAGCGCAGTATTCAACGTGTCGCTGCTATTTTACACGTTGCGAAGGAAACTCGCACGTTTGGAGATGGCGGGGCTGGCGCAAAACATTTTCACGCTGCTCGGCGCGGCGGTTCTGGCCGGTGGAATCGCGTTCCTCCTCTACCGTGCGTGGGACGGAAAGCTGGGCCACGCGACGCTGGCGGCGAAAATCGGCGCGGTGTTCGTACCGGGCGCAATTGCAGGATTGATTTATTGGTTGATCGCAGCCTGGGCGAAAATTCCGGCGGCGAAGGAGATGAGCGATTTAGTTTTCAAAAAACTTGGCCGGGCGGGCGACAAACGTTGAACTTTGAACGAGTCCCGCCGCCCGCGTCGGTCCAAACTTCAAAATTCTGGTGCGACGTTTCCGGCGCGAACAAAGCTTGATTTCGCGGGCTTATCGGAGATTACTTCGCAATCAGCACTTGATGGCCAGCGCTCGAATCATTTCATGAACCCTATCGAAGCCGACCTCACGGAAAGCCAGCAAGCGGAACTCAAATCCAGTCCGCTCTACAACGACGATCTCGCCCCCGTGCCGGTGGCGCGGCGCAAATGGCGGCTCGGCAGTTTCGCGGCGCTGTGGATTTCCATGTC
>CAZNOE010000630.1:0-4078 GCA_964574525.1 uncultured Bifidobacteriaceae bacterium | reverse complement strand
GACCTGTATGCGGGGGGCTATTTCACGACGGCGGGTGGCAGCGCGGCCAATTACATCGCCAAATGGAACGGAAGCAGTTGGACGGTGCTCGGTTCGGGGATGAACAGCGATGTGTCTGCACTGGCGGTGTCGGGCAGCGACCTGTATGGGGGAGGCAATTTCACGACGGCGGGCGGGAAGGTGTCCGCATACATTGCCCGTGCCTACCTGCCGACTCTCCCGACGCTTTCGATTCTTCGCTCCGGCATCCCGCAGGGCGGGATAATGGTTTCCTGGCCATCCGCGGACACGACCGGTTTCATGTTGGAACAGGCCGGCCCGCAGGCCCCACCGGCAACCTGGGTCCCAAATACTGCCAGCGTCACCGACGACGGCACCAATAAGTTGGTGATCCTTCCGGCCACGAACAGCGCGCAGTTCTTCCGCCTGCGCCGGCCCTGACGGTTCGGAAAAGAAAGGGGTCACCCATGAGCAGCCGATTCCAATCTGCGGTGCGCGCGGAGCGACGCGCCCTACCCAACATGAATCGGAGGCTCCCTGTCACAGCGCGAGTAACATCATTCAAGAAGATGTATTCCCTTGGCGATGGCTATGAACTCCTGATCATTATGGTCCCAGCATAAATCGAACATCAAGCCCTGTTCGAAAGCCTTTTTTTCACAGGCCTCTCTGAGGTAGGTATAGGCTTCAGGTTTGTTGCCAAGCCGAGCGTAAAGTGTGGCGATCTCATAGAGGTTGGGTTGAGTCTCCTGCAAAGCCAGTTCAAGTCGCTTGCTCCAATATCCCTTTACAGAGTCTTGGCGGACCGCTTCGCGCAATTCGTCATAAAAGACTTTTTTTTCTGCCGTGTATCGGCCGCTCGCGTTATCGGCCTCTTCAAACTCCTGGATCGCCGCCATGAAATTGGTTTGCTCCAGGTAAACCCGGCCAATCCAGTAATGCGCAGTTCCCTGCCGATCCGCCAGTTTAAGGGACTCTCGATAATGCATCAGAGCCTGCTCAAAATCCCTTTTTACAAAGTAAGAGTGGCCGAGGTGGTGCTGGATGATGGATCCATAGGGCGATTTCTTAAAAGCGAGCCGATATTGTTCCAAAGCGTCATCGGGTTTGCCGCTCTCAGACAAAAACCATCCGTAATAAGTGTGGGCTGTCCCCTCCCCCTCTTTTGATGCTGCGGGCTTTTGTGCGGCCAAACGAGCCTCCGCGCGCGCCTCAGGAAATTGCCAATCTAACCACATGATCATGGATGAAGCGGCGCGAGCTTCGGCAAGATTCGAGTCCATCTCCATCAGCTTTTTTGCAACCGCGCGCATTTCCCGGCGAACCTCGTCCGGCGCACCCCGCTGAGCGCCGCCTCCAATTACCAAAGCTCGAAAAACGCCAACCCGGGCGGGCACAAAATTCGGGTCGAGTTGAATTGCTTCATTAAAATAACCCAAGGCGGTGCGGACTCGTTCTGGGGTCCTTTCTTGGACAACCTTATTCCCTTGTTCAACGAGCCAATTGACCTCCGGGATTGCTGAATGGAGGTAGGGATCACGAGGGCTTTGCCTGAGAAAAACTACGGCGGCCACGACCACAGAAAGCAAGGAAACAGCCAAGCCAGTTTTTTTGCCGACAGCCAGCCAGTGATGGAGCGCCCGCTTGCGTTTGACCGATTTGCCGCGTTGCAACAAGGTCAGGTCGGTGTGCATTTCATCGCAGCTTTGGTAGCGGCACCGGGCGTCGCGCGCGCAGGCTTTGATCAGCACTTCGTTTAGTTCAAGCACGTCTGCTTGATCGGGCCATTCGTTCAGGTTCGGCGGCAGGTCGGGAAATTGGCGGCGGTCCTGGCCGGTGCTGATTTCGTAGAGTACCTTGCCAAGGCTGAAGATGTCGGCCTGCGCTGCGCCGGGGCCTTCGGGCGGAATGTAACCCTCCGTTCCCACGTACGAGAGGGTCGTGTCCGCATCCGTGACCAGCCCAATGTCCGCCAGCTTGGGCGCGCCTTGCACAAAGATGATGTTCGAGGGTTTGATATCGCGATGCACGAGGCCGTGCTTGTGCAAATGCGCCAGCGCGGACGTGAGCGCAAGGGCGATGTCAACGCACTCGGCGGGAGGGAGGCGAGCGCGTTCCTTGAGGACAGCGCGGAGGGTCTTGGGGACGTAGTTTTGAGGATCGAGGATGGAGGATGGCGGATGGCGGGAGATATGTTCGGAGTCCTTGCTATCTTCTATCTTCAATCTTCCATCTTCACCGCGCGGCTCGACCGCGTCCGCCAATTCCATGACGTAGTAAAAGTAATCGCTGTGGCGACCGACTTGCAGGATGTCCACCAAACCTTCGTGCGAGCGGGAGATCGGCTCGAATTTCTGAATGCCCTTGAACTCGCGTTCAAACGGGCGGGCGTCCTCGAAGCTCTTGCGATGAATGATTTTGGCCGCGCGATAAGCGCCAAGCGCGTTGCGGGTGAGCCAGACTTCGCCGTAGCTGCCACCGCCAATCCAATGCAGCAATTGATGGTCGGGAATTGCCGCTGTCGGTGTGCGTTGACCGGCGGGCGTGGATTCCGATGCCGTCGCCACACCTTGGGGATGTTCCGAGAGTGCGCTCATGTTGGTTGATTCAGCCACGTTATACTGCGGACAGGACGAGAGTCGAGCCTTGACGCGACAAGCGAAGTCCTCAAACGCCACGGACGAGGCTTGGCTTGAAGCGGGACGCTGGCCGACAACGAACCCACCCCTGACCCCTCCCAGGAGGGGAACTGGCTGCGGGGCACACCCTGATCCGCTCCCCTCCTTGGAGGGGTCAGGGGTGGGTCTGCCGACAAGTACTGCCCGAAATTTATTTTGGCAAACGGTGCAGCGTGCTCAACAATCATGCGTCCTGATGGAAACGCCCGATCCAGGTTCGAAGCTTCGCATGGCGTCGCGCGAAACGGTACCCCGTTGCATTCGCCCGTCCGCTCAGGTATTGTCACCGCCATGAGTGTGATGATTGCGGAGAATTCCGCCTCGGCCATCTGGCAACGGACTATTCAGCCGAAGAAATCCAATCTTGCGCCGGCCATCGCGCGGGCGCTGCTTGGACTAAGATTCTCCCGGGCCGACCTGGATCGCGCGGATGAACTCGCGGCCAAAGCGCGTGCGGGGAGCCTGACGCTCGCGGAAGATCGTGAGTTGGAAGACTACCGCACCGTGGGAACGGCACTGGAGTTCCTCAAGTCCAAGGCGCGGTTTTCCTTGAAGCGTCCGGCCCGCTGAACCCGCGGCATGGACGCCAGACTCAAGGCCCAAGTCCGGCGGCGGGCTGGTTTGCGGTGCGAATACTGCCTGTTTCCCGAACGCTTCGCGGAGTTGCGGTTTCAAGTGGACCACGTCATCGCGCAGAAGCACAGCGGTCCCACCACGGCCGCGAACCTCGCACTCGCTTGCTTCCGCTGCAACAGCCACAAAGGCCCCAATCTCTCCGGCGTGGATCCGAAATCCGGCCAGGTCGTCCGCCTTTTTCATCCGCGGCAGGAAGTGTGGGCGGAGCATTTCGCGTGGCACGGTCCACGGCTCGCGGGTTTGACACCGACGGGCCGCGCCACCATTGCTGTGCTCCGAATCAACCGTTCCGACGCCGTGCTGGCGCGCGCCGCGTTGTTTGATGAAGGAGTTTCGTTTGTGCTTTTGAGGCGGTGAAGCTGAGGGCAGACGTAGCGGTTGCCACACCAGTTCTTCAGTTCCAGACAGGAGGGCACGCGCTTCGCTGGTCTTTCAAACGAACGT
Source organism: uncultured Bifidobacteriaceae bacterium (assembly GCA_964574525.1). Taxonomy (GTDB): domain Bacteria; phylum Verrucomicrobiota; class Verrucomicrobiia; order Limisphaerales; family JADLHS01; genus WYBW01. The sequence continues at coordinate 320 of CAZNOE010000630.1, read as the reverse complement.
CCTAAAACGCCATGGGCGAAGCTTGGCTTGAAGCGCTGGGTCAATTAGCGTGGTAGAGAATTGATGGAAACGCCCGATCCAGGTTCAAAGCTTCGCATGGCGCCGCGCGAAACGGCCGAGGACTTGGCGCATCGTGTCGAGCGCGAACAGCGCGCGGCGAATCTGCACCGCGAATCCAATCTCGAACGCTCGCTCGCGCCGTTCCGCGTTGGCTCGGTGGACGCGCTAAACACCGTCCCGCTCACGCGCGGCCTCGAAGATTCAATCGTTTTCGCCACGCCCGCGCGGCTCGCCGAAATGCTCCGGTGCGATGAACTGGA
>CAZNOE010000629.1:767-4079 GCA_964574525.1 uncultured Bifidobacteriaceae bacterium | reverse complement strand
CAGGGCAGTTCTTGTCCTGGTTGATGGCGTCCACTTCGACTTGCGCGCCGTGGGCCTTGAATTCGGCCCCAAGCATCTCGACGTACGGCGGATAGCCAGCGGACGCGCCCGTTTTGTCAAACGTGTCTGCTGCGGAGTGCATCCCCACGAAACCCTTGCCAGACTTGATCCAATCGAGGAACGCCTGCTTGTCGGGAATGGGCAGATCGCCGGTGGTGTTGGCAAAAATCACGGCGTCGTATTGCTTGAGCGCCTCGGGGTTCATCTTCGCGGACAGGACTTCCTTGATTGCAGCCTCGACCTTCGCCTTGTCGGATTTTCCGTCCGGCCCGCGGAACTGGGGATCGTTCGGCTCGACACGCGCATAGTCCACGGTGAACGCTCCGCTCGTCTGGGCCAGTTCGCCGATGATTTTCTCGGCGGTGGGAATGGAACCATGCCGGAAGCCCATTGTGGTGCTGACCACCAACACGCGCTTGGCGGCGGCTTCTGCATTCAAGCCGCAAATCAGGATGGGAATGATGGTCAACCAGAGCAACTGGCGAAACTTTTTTGAGAGAGGTGGCAGGTTTTTGGTTTTCATACGATTCGTTGGTCCAACGGACATTTGCGTGATGATGGGACTTCTGGCCGAAAGAGGGAATTCAAATCTTTGAGGAATCAGCCTGACGTGATTTTTGATGACAGGCGTCTGGCCCGCGATGTGCCGAATCAGCGCGGAAAGACGTAACTTCAGCAGAGGGCTGCCCGACGGAGAACTCCAAGGGCGCAGCCTCTGGCGAAATGGATACTTGGAGGAAAGCCAGAGTCTCTCACTCACACACAGGAATTATTAAAGCAGGACTCGTAAACGGCGGCCCGGTTTTGCTCCGGCGGAACACCCGCTGCAATTGCTTGGCCCGATTTGGAGACGGAGGTATGCCGGGCGAAGCACACCTGTGAACTCGCCCTGCGCGACACGAACGATCAAGCCGGGACTATGGTCTGCAAGACGTACGATCCCTCAGCCACAGCCAATCCACATCCTGCCCGCTGCTTAGCCAATGACCTCCTATGTTACCGTACTTGTAGGGAACGCTGCGGAGACCGGCTGTTGGACTCCCCGTCCACATCCATTTGCGATATTCCCCATGACCGTCAGCAAAGGTAAAGCAATTGCCCGCGCAATCGTAATTGGCGGGAATATCAGGGTAATCCGGTGACTGGAGATTCATTTGCAAGTAGCCATCATTCAGGGAGCGCATGGCTTCATCGCAGAAAATCCAGGCGTTGGCCGGACTCGGGCAGGTCAAATCGCTCATCTTGAAATACAGTCTCCAATTAGGGACGAACATCATGGTCTCCATTGATGTAAGTGTTCCACCGGGCGGGATATGGCCAACCATTGCGGCGTTCATGGAAATGCTGCGGATTCGGTCGCCATTATCGGACGGGATCGTATCGTTTGGGCACTTGTACACCTGAACGTTTACGACATAGGGCCCCAACGCAGAGTTCTTGTACAGGTCAACGTTGGTGTTTCCACCTCCTGCTCCCCAATTCTCTCCGCCACCACACCAACCCGTGAAACTTCCTGGAGCATTGGGAACCAGGTAGTCGTTCCAATCATCGCTGTACATCCGACAGGCAATCTGTATCTGGCGCTTATTGCTCAGGCACTTGGTCCGGTTGGCCTTGCACTTGGCCTTGGCCAGGGCCGGCAGCAGCATGGCCGCCAGAATGGCAATGATGGCGATGACCACCAGCAATTCAATCAAGGTGAATGCGCGGGCGCCCTTCGCGCGAACCCGCGTTTGCATGAGCTTTTTCATATCAGCACTTCTCGAACCTGTCATGGCAAAGAATGCGGGCTAGGCCGGCCCGGAACCCTTTGCGCCCTTCATAGCTCACTTTGTACCAGGTTTATTCTCAATCTGCAAGCCAAATAAGGCAGTGACGACGTTCGAGTAGCCAGGATTTCGTCAACCGACGACGATTCGTCGCACCGGCATCGGCATCCTTACGTTCGTCAGTTGTGCAACAGGCGATAGAACATGTTGGCAGCTGTTTGAGGCACCGTGACCTGGAATGTTCCGCCCGACCCCGTAAACGAAGCCGGTGTATTGGTGTACGGCCCTTGCACCACCGGCGAGCTTTGCAGGGTAAACGAACTGGCGGTGTCGTTAACATTCGTCGTCGTGAACCCCATGAGCACATTCGTGCTCACCAGCGAGATGTTCGTGAATGTTGGCGGAGCCGACGCAGGCACGTTGACGGTCAGGGTCGCGGCCTCCGGAATCACAAAGCCCGCGGCGTTAGTGCAGGCAGCCCAGTAATAACCTGCATCGCCCGCCACGATGTTCGTGATGAACATGCTGTTGGTGGTCGCACCCGTGTTGTTTGTACCGCCAAGGCCATAATGCGAATTATTGACGAGTTTGGTGGCGGTACTGAAATTACTGACCGTATTGAAGTACCACTGGTTGGTGACCGGCCCCACCGGGCCAGCGGCTACGATCAGGAGATTGTTGGTCGTACCAGCATCGAAAACTCTGTTTGTCGGGCCGAGGATGACTTCCACCTGAACCACCGTGGAGGTGACCGATCCCGCGGCGTCGCTGAACACCGACATGTAATTCGTTGCGTCCACGCCACTGTTAAATGTCCGTGTCAGTGTGTCCGTCATGTTGGTCGCATTGACCGAATTGGTCTGCAGGGCAGCGGTGGGAACGCCGGCGTTCACGGTCCCGGGGGCTGTGACCGTGCCGCGATACCAGACATTCGTGATCGGCGCGGTTGCGAAGGTCGCCGAGGAGGTGAAAGTCAGGCTGGAGAACTGCGGGACCATGAGACTTTTCGCCAGGCTGTTTGTCAGGCCCGGCTGAACGAGAATGTAAGGCGACAGCTCGACGACCCGCACGTTGGAAAAATAGACGAAAGCGCTGCCGTCGCTGACGTCCGTGTTCGGGTCATCATAGCCGAGCATGATCGTGCCATTGGTGTAAGAAGTATTGTTAGTAGTAACAATTGAACCGTTCGTAATAACAATTGAACCGTTCGTGAGGGAGAAGGAAGTGAGCACTTGCGAGCGATTGATGAACAAGTTGATGTTGGTCTGCCGGGTCACTTCCACGCTCACATCCACCCACTTGTTCACCGGCTCGCCGCCGCCGGGGTTCGCAACCGTGGGACTGGTCACGTTCATCGCGTCAAAGGGAGGATGCTTGAAGACTCCGTTTTGCGACGCAGCGGTATTGCTGACCTTATCGGCGGCGACTCCGGCGTTGGGCAAAGCGGCCGGGACGAAGGCGTCGAAATCGGCGGGAGTTATTG
>CAZNOE010000629.1:0-757 GCA_964574525.1 uncultured Bifidobacteriaceae bacterium | reverse complement strand
GCAGCGGAGTTGCTGACCTTATCGTTGAGGTTTCCTACGTTGGCGCTGTTGGGTAAACCTGGAGGGACCAAGGCGTCAAAATCGGCAGGAGTTAGTGACCCACTGCCGGCGTCAATGGCGAACCATTGGCCATCGGAGTTGGTTGGACTATTGCCCGCCCCGACGGCGATTGGCGCAGCCGTGCGCCAGTTGCAATTCGTGCCAAGATGGTTGATGCCAAAAAGCGCAAACTCCCGCCCCGCCGTTCCAATGTTTGGGTTATTAACCGCAAACTGGTAGAGCGAGAGATACATGTTGAACCGCAAAGCATAGTTGCCAACGAAGTTCTTGCCTCGCGGATAGACGTTGACGCCCGCCTGGGCGAACGCGCTCTTGTTGACCGTCATTTTCAACACATTGTTCCACCCATTAGCAGCCATGACGGGAGATGGGATAACGGAATCGCTCGAGATGTTGTAACCGAACTTGACATCAAAGTCGTTCGTCCCGCCACCTGCGATGCTGGTAGCGTCGTTGACATAGTTCGGAACCACAGCCGGCAGTTGGGGGTTAGACCCAAAGCTCGTGGCGGCAAAGGTCAGCGTCCAGTTGGAGCTATCAGCCGCATTGGTGAGAGGATTGGACCAGAGGACAACTTCCGGACCGACGGCATTATCAATCAAGGTCAAGGTTGTCGTATTAGTGCTGACGGTATAGGCAAGGCCCTCCTGGCTGGTGAGGTTCGTGCAGGCAGGGCAAGCAACCGCGTTGGTCAGAT
>CAZNOE010000628.1:0-4080 GCA_964574525.1 uncultured Bifidobacteriaceae bacterium | reverse complement strand
GGGTTCCTATGAGTTCCTCCCTGGAAGACTACAACCAGCACCGCCAGTAAAGCCACAGTTGCGGGGGAAAGCCAACGAAGCCAAAGCCACCAGCCGCGAGCAGATGCTCGTGACGGTCGGCGAACTTCGCTTTGCGCTGGCCCAATCGGCGACACGTCTGCGAGCCGCGACTGAAGTTCGTCTGGGAGCCGCGTCGGTTTAAGCCGGCGCAGTTCAGCTTCGAACAACTCATGGTCTCGCTCGTTCATGTCAATACCTGTCTCATTAATTTCCGCAATTCGGACATGCCGTACCGATAACGCGACGCTGCCGTGTTCGCCGGGATTTCCAGCGACTTGCCGATCTCAGCGAACGTCAGCTCGCCCCAAATTTTCAACATAATCACTTCGCGCTGTTCGACCGGCAACTCTGCCAGCGCGCGCTGGATCACCCGGCTGAATTCCCGGTCCTCCACACCCGTGTCGAACCAAGCCTGCAATTCGTCCACCGCGACGACCTGTTCGCGGTTCGCCCGTCGATCTTCCCGCCGCGCGAAATCAATCGCCCGCCGATGGATTGTAGTGAACACGAGCGGCAGCGATGGCGGGCCGTCACCATTCCGCTGCCAACATTCCACCAGCGCTTCCTGCACCAAGTCCTGCGCATCGGCCTCGGAGCGCGCCTTTTGCCGGGCAAAGAGCAGCAACTTCGGCGCGTGATCAGCGATCCAGCGCCGCCACTCGGCCTGTGTCGGTGGTTCAGCCATGGAACTCGCACTCCGGCAGCTCAATCGGTAAAGCGACGCCCGTCCGGTTTTTTGTCTGAGGAATCTTCACGCCAGCGATTGGACAACCGAAACCGCCCGACGTTTGCAGAAAGCCGGCGATGCGATGCTAACGGTCGTTCATTCGGTGATATCCCTTCCTTGCGCAGGCTTGCCGAGTGAACAGCAAGTCTTTCCTATGTCTTAAGCGACTTTGTCACCTCCATTTGCAGACCGAGTGATCGCGTTTCAACGGCGTCGGACGCCTGGTTGCTCTTGCAAGTTTTGCGGGATGAGGCTTAACTAATCAAGTATGCAAGCCACGCTGCCATTGGACCGAATGACCCGGGAGGAAAAGCTCCGCGTTATGGAGGAATTGTGGACCGACCTCAGCCGCGATGAAGCACAGTTCGAATCACCTGCCTGGCATGGCGACGTTTTGCGGGAACGCGTTGAGGCCGTGAAATCCGGTAAGGAAGCGTTTATGGATTGGGAGACCGCCAAGCAAAAGCTTCGCGACATGAAATGAAAACCGCGATCCTGCCCGCCGCACACGATGACCTTGCGGCAGGGTTTGGCTTCTACGAGCGGCAACGGAAGGTTTGGGCAGCTATTTCCGAGAGTGCCTCTTTTCTGATATTGAGTCGCTCCAGCTTTACGCAGGAATCCCTTGAAGGTCTTCGGCTTTCACAGACTTCTCTCCAAGAGATTTCCCTACGCGATTTACTACGACCAGGAAGGCGGAGCGATTCGCGTTTGGGCCGTGCTTGATCGTCGGCAGGACCCCGCGTCGATCCGTCGCCGCCTGGGAGGGCTTGGCCCGTGAACATCCCTTCCTTGCCTCGACTTCACATCGCGGGGTAACTTGAACACATGTCGCACGCGGACTTTGTCCATCTTCATTTGCACACCGAGTATTCCCTGCTCGATGGCGCCTGCCGGCTTGACCGGCTGGTGGACAAGGCGCATGAACTGAAATTTCCCGCGCTGGCCATCACGGACCACGGTGCCATGCACGGCGTCATTGATTTTTATCAGGCGGCTCGGGAAAAAGGCATCAAGCCAATCATCGGTTGCGAGGTTTATGTCGCGCCGGGCAGGTTGTTGGAAAAGAAAACCACCAGCACCGGTGGCGGGCGCGATGTTTATCATCACCTCGGTTTGCTGGCGAAAGACGAAGCCGGTTACAAGAATCTCATCAAGCTCGTCACCGCCGCACATATTGACGGCTATTACTACAAGCCGCGCATAGACAAGGAACTTCTCGCCGCGCACAAGGAAGGACTCATCGCGCTTTCCGGCTGCCTCGCCAGCGAAGTGCCGGACTGGATCATGAAGGACCAGTTGCCGAAGGCGCGCGATGCGGTGGATTGGTTCAAGCAGACGCTCGGCCCGGAGAATTTTTATCTCGAACTCCAAAACCACGGCATCCCGGAACAGGCCAAGGTCACCAAATATCTCATCGCGTGGGCGAAGGAGTTCGGGCTGAAGCTCGTTGCGACGAACGACGTGCACTATATCGAGAAGAAACATTCGCACGCGCACGATTGCCTCGTGTGCATCGGCACGCAATCGCTCCTGAGCGATCCGAAGCGGATGAGCGCGAACTACCTGCCGGAGCAATTTTACCTGCGCTCGGCCGAGGAAATGAAAGCGCGCTTTGCTGAAGTCCCGGAGGCCGTGACGAACACGCTCGAAGTCGCCGAGAAGTGCAATCTGGAAATTGAATTCGGCAAGCTGCACTACCCGGTGTTTCATCCGCCGGAACATTTCACGCGGGAAGGTTATCTTCGCCAGTGGCTCGCGGAAGGTTTGTTCCGTCGCTATACGATTCACGCAAGGGCAGAGGGGAAAGAATTCGTCGTCGAAGGGATTGATGATCCGAAGCGGCTGCCGACTTACTCAAGTAATCAGTATTCAGTATCCAGTATTCAGTCGGCAGCCAGCGCGCCACTGAACACTGAACACTGCAAACTGAATACTGACCTAAACAACCCCGCCGTCGCTGCTGCCATCAAAGTCGTGCTCGACCGGTTGCAAACGGAACTCGCTGTCGTGGAGAAGACCGGATTCATTTCCTACTTTCTCATCGTCGGCGATTTCATTCGCTACGGACGCAGCAAGGGCATTGCGTGCGTGGCGCGCGGAAGCGCCGCCGGCTCGCTGGTCACGTATTTGCTGGAGATCGCGAACGTTGATCCGATCCGCTACGGCCTGCTATTCGAGCGGTTCCTGAATCCCGAGCGCATCAACCCGCCCGACATTGACATTGACTTCGCCGACGACCGCCGCGCCGACGTCATCGAATACGTCCGCCAGAAATACGGGAACGATTCCGTCGCGCAGATCATCACGTTCGGCACGATGGGCGCGAAGTCCGTCGTGCGCGACGTTGGCCGCGTGATGGGCCTGAGCTACGGGGAGTGTGACCGCCTCGCCAAAATGATTCCGTTCGATCTCAAGATGACGCTCGAAAAAGCGCTCAAGCAATCGCCCGAACTCAAGCAGGCTTACGAAAGCGAGGAGACGACGCGCGAACTCATTGAGACCGCTCTCATCCTCGAAGACATCACACGCAACGCCAGCGTTCACGCGGCAGGCGTGGTGATTGGCGACCAGCCGTTGGTCAATCTGCTCCCGCTCAAGCAGGACGACAGCGGCACGCTTGTCACGCAATACGCGATGAACCCCGTCGGCGACCTCGGCCTGCTGAAGATGGATTTTCTCGGATTGAAGACGCTCACGGTCATCCGCAACACCTGCGAAATGGTCAAGCGAACCAAGGGTATTGAAGTGCCCATCGAGAATCTTCCGCTCGACGACGCCAAGACCTACGACTTGCTCAACAAGGCGAACACGCTCGGCATTTTCCAATTGGAATCCGGTGGGATGCGCGACCTGTGCCGCAAGTTTCAGATCAGTTCTGTCGAGCACATCACGGCGCTCGTCGCGCTCTATCGGCCCGGCCCGATGGAGCTGATTCCCGAATTCATCAAGCGCCGCCACGGCGAAGTGAAGATCGAATACGAACATCCGCTGCTGGAACCCATCGCGAAGGAAACCTACGGCATCTTGATTTACCAGGAGCAAGTGATGCAGGCCGCGCAAGTGCTCGCCGGTTTCTCACTCGGCAAGGCGGATTTGCTGCGGCGGGCCATGGGCAAAAAAAAGGCCGAAGAAATGGCCCAGCAGCGCGAGATTTTCGTCAAAGGCTGCCACGAGAAGAACAACATTCCAAAGACGAAGGCGAACCAGATTTTCGATTTGCTGGAAAAGTTCGCGGGCTACGGCTTCAACAAATCCCACGCCGCCGCCTACGCCATCGTCGCGTATCAGAC
>CAZNOE010000627.1:0-4085 GCA_964574525.1 uncultured Bifidobacteriaceae bacterium | reverse complement strand
ATTGGTCGCCGTCCAGCCCGCGGGCAGGCTGCCTTCCGCCGTGCCGTTGAAGTTTTCAAAAGCGATCGGCGACGGCAGTTGGATGTCCACATAGGCAGCCACGATGTACTGCACTTCGTTGGTGTAACTCTTCGCGGGCACGCCATCGTCATTGTAGGTGAGGGTGTACTTGTTGGTGGAGCCGGCGGGCAGCAGACCGGCCAACTGGTAACTCACCGTGGTCAGGCCGGCGTCCTGGGTGATCGCCGGGGCGGGAGCCAACGCACTGCCATTGAACTTCAATTGGATGGTGTTGGTGACGATGGCGCTCGTAAGATTCGTGATCGTGGCACGATACAGATAGTCGGGCGCCACGCCGACTTGGCCATTCGCAGGCGTTAATGTCACAACCTGCGGCCCGACCGCGAATTCCGTCTCAGGCAGTTGGGCGAACGTGAAATCGTCCGTGGCAATGTTACCGCCGGCGCCTTCGATCTCTCCGGCGCCAGGTGAGGAAGCAACGCGGGCCAGGCGCAGCGTGAGGGTCTGACCGATCCTGCCGGTGTAGTTGATGCTCACCGGAACTTTCGTGCTGGCGGCGAGAAAATTGACGTTGACCGGTCCGCTCGCGACAACTGAGTTGGTCAGGACGGTGACGTCGTAGGCATAGCGTTCGTTCGATACGTAATACGGGTGAAAGTTCAAAGATTTGATTACTGCGGCCGCCAAGGGGCTGTTTGGAGCAAAGACCAGTTCGTGGACGTCACCCACTTGAGAGCTATCCAACTGACCCGCAGACCAAACCGAGTCCACATAGTAATCCCACCGGCCACCGGTCGCCTGCCAGGTCAGGGCGATGTTCGGCGTGCCAAATCCCGTGACGGTGACACCATCGCTGGAAGCCGCAGCAGCGTCGCCGAAGGTCTGGAGGATCGCGGCATTATTATTCTGGCCGACAGGCCGGACACCGAAATCCAGGACGGTGTCGGCCTGCGCGCCGCGTCCGAGGAACACGCCGAGCGCGACCAGCGCGACGGGGCGAAGGTTGGCAATTCTCTTCATTTTCATAGGTTTGTCCCGGGCTTAGGGTTGGGGTTCAGGTTTGCAGAATCATTCTGGCTGGAAAAGATGTTCATGGCACACAGACCACGGGGAATTTTCCGTCCGGGCCGGGAACATTCCATTCGGTCAAAATCTTTTCGCCCTCAGGCGAACTTACCGTATGCCATTGGGCGTCATCAACGCGCCGCACAAACCGAAAGGCATCGCGAGCACCGCGCGGCAGTGGGTCGGCCTGGCCGGCCCGCACCTTTTCCAGTTGCTGTTTGAACTCCGGCGCATACTTTTCCAAGTAAGCAATTTTCCGACTGCCTTTGTCCTTCGGATTTGCGTTGGGGGAAATAGCGACGGCGCGCACCGCGTCTTCCTCGGTGTTGTTGAGACCCCGAATCGGGGGCAGCGCCTCGCGCGATGCCGCAAACAGTTTCTTTTCACTCAGGTCGTAAAAGAAGGTCTGTTCCGAGACCCCATCCCCTTGCCGGATGAAGCGGGCGAACATGAAAGTGGCCCCGCCCAGCAGCGCCACCGCCAGCACAAGTTTGAAAACGTTCGACCGGTTCATGGGATGGCCAGCGTGCGGGTTCAGTGCGGATCGGCCTTAACTGACCACCAGCACTCGTCCAAGTTGCAAGGGATGCGGCCGGCATCAAGCAGCGCCGCGCTGCCGTCTGCCAGCGCGTAGTTTGATCGGCGGTTGTGCCGCACGGCGCCCTTGTCGCCCTGGGCCACCCGGTTGAAGCCGGGAGAATTCGCCACATCGTACTTCCAAATCCACCAGCGATCGTTCGGCCACTCATTCCGGATGTCGCTGTGTCCGTCACCGTAGAGAATCACCTGGGAAGGTTTCTGAATGCTGGCCCAACGGCAGACGTTGTTCTCGTAGGGTCGGCCAAAAGGAGGCGGGGCGCCGCCCCTTTCCCAATGGACGTTCACCGCGGCGATTCCGCTGAGCAGTTTGATTTCACCATCCACCGCCAAGCCTGCCAATTGCGGGGCGGGCAGCAACTTGTCCCGCTGGCCCGTTGAGTAAACCTCTTTTTGTTCCACCGGACAGTCGTAAACCTGCTTGTTCTTGCCCACGAAATTGAAAATGTAGGAACGCCAACTGGTCTCGAACCCTGCCGACAGGACGTCCTGCATCGGAGGCAGCCACTGATTGCTGTCATCGGCGTACAGGTGAGTCCCCAAGCCGAGTTGCTTGATGTTGTTGAGGCAGTAAGTCTGCTGCGCCTTGCTTTTCGCCTTTGCCAATGCCGGCAACAGCATGGCCGCGAGAATCGCGATGATGGAAATGACAACCAGCAGTTCGATGAGGGTAAAGCCGGCGGAAACCAGACAGCGCACTTCTCCGGGCATTCTCGGAAGGGCAGCGGCTCGGTTGGTTCGAGATTCACACATACTTCCGGTTTGTTTCCCCGACATGGTAGTTGGAGGAAGCCAACGAAGCAAGCCTTGTTTTTTTGGGCCGCACAACCGCCACACCCTCGAAAATTCCACGTCCAATCTTTGCAGGTCCCCGGCGAATTTGCCTAATCATAGCCATAGGCTGTGAGAAATGGGAGGAGTGGTTCCATGCAGGGTTCCAGATATTTTGCATAATTCCGCCACCGTCCCACGGCGCCCTTGAAGACCGGTCGGGTCACTTCCGCGTAACTGGGAGAACGCAGCGGCTTGCTCCGCGCATGTTCGTGAAAGCGCAGGACCTCTTCGTTCCAACCGATGTCCAGGAAAGCAAGCGCCCGGCGGCTGCAAGTTTCCAAGTCCGCGACGACATCCTCGTAACGGACCTCGATCCATTTGTTCCGCAGCCGCGGCAGGATCGTCCGCCAAAATCCCATGACCGACGCATACTGAGTTACAGTGCCGGCGAGAGTCAAATAGGCCGAACTGACGGGATTCAAGGATAGGGGTTGCATGAAACAACTCAGGCACACATCGCGCGGGTCGCGAATGGCGATCAAAAACCTCGCCTCCGGAAAGATGCGCGCCACCGCAGGGATGAGTACATTCAATGCGGGGTTTTTGTCAATGAGCAGCTTTTGTCCGACCGGTTTGCCAATGAACAGTTCCGTGAAGCGGAAATAGTTCTCCCGCGATTGCTGCAACGCACTGACGGGAGTTGAATCCAACACTTCCAGCACCGAAGCATCCTGCGGGAATCCGCGGCTGAGGGGAAGGTAGGCCTCGTCGTGCAGGATATGGGTTTCCTCGGCCGTGACGATGTCCGGATGAGAGTCGAGCACTTGCTCCAGCAAGGTGGTGCCGGAGCGGGGATGGCCGCAGAGCACCGCCAGCCGTCGGGCAGGCTGAAGCGCTTCCGACGAATTGAACCAACGCTCCATAACCGTTGACGAAATCGTCTGTTCCATTTCTCGGACCCGAGCTTGAATTCCTTGAAGCGTGGTGTGGCAGGGTGTGGACGCCGGGCGCAGCAAAGCCTTCGCCTCCAGGAAGGAATCCATCGCGTGATCATAACGGCCCTGGCGATCCAGGACCCCGCCCAGTTCGTACCAAGCCCGGATACGGGTCGCAGTATCGTCAAAGGTTTTCGCCAGGAGCGAACGGAGCATTGATTCGGCTTCGTCGAATTTCCCCACCAGCCGATTCAGGCGCGCGCGGGTTAGGAGCGCCGCCGGATGGTCAGCATCCGCGGCGAGCGCACGCTCGACCCATTGGGTGGCTTCCTCCAGTCGTGCGTGGCGTTCGTTGAGTTCGGCCAGCGTGACAAACACCCCCGCCGCGGCACCGTTCTGCTCCGCGGCCCGCTCCAGGTAGCGCTTTGCCATGGGATAACTCCCAAATTCCTGACAGCGTCGCCCGGCCTCTGCCAACGCTTCGACCCGCTGGCTCGAGACCCGGACAGCCTTTTCCAGGCACCGTTCCGCCGCGCCGTAGTCGTAGCGCAAGCCATAGGCCCGGCCCAAGTCCAGCAGGATCCTGGGGTTCGCCAGGTCCAGTCGGGCGGCACGCTCCAGGGTTTCAATGGTGTGCTGATACTCCTGACGTTTCCACGCCTCCGCCGCTTCTCGGAACATCCGGGAAAGAGA
>CAZNOE010000626.1:0-4087 GCA_964574525.1 uncultured Bifidobacteriaceae bacterium | reverse complement strand
CCCTTCCGCTAACCCGGCTCATCCACCACCGGGTTGGTCAGCGTTCCAATCTTTTCAATCTCAATGCTCACGCTGTCCCCGGCGCGCAACCACCGCCGGGGAGTCCGGGCCGCGCCGACGCCGTGGGGCGTGCCGGTAAGAATCACAGTTCCGGGCAGCAGCGTGGTGCTGCCACTCAGGAATTCGATCAGCGCGGGCACATCGAAAATCATGTCGTTCGTGTTCCAATCCTGCAACACCTCACCACTCACGATCGTGCGAATGGCCAGGGCGTTGGGGTTCGGGATCTCGTCCGCTGTCACCAGGCACGGACCGAGTGGACAGAAGGTGTCGAACGTTTTGCCACGACACCATTGGCCGCCGCCGCGTTCCTTCTGCCAGTCGCGCGCGCTCACGTCGTTGGCGCACGTGTAGCCGAGCACGTATTCAAGCGCCTTCGCGCGCGTGACATTCTTGCAGCGCTTGCCGATGACGACGGCCAGTTCACATTCGTAATCCACCTCGTCGCTCTTGAGATGCGTCGGCAGAAGAATCGGCTCGCCGGGATGTTGAACGGTGTTCAGTCCCTTGAAGAACACGACGGGAAACTCCGGAATCTTCGCGTTGGTCTCCTGCGCGTGTCGGCGGTAGTTCAGGCCGATGCAAATGATCGTGGTCGGCTCAATCGGCGCGAGCAGCTTCGCCGCGTCAGCCTTTTCGTTCGTGACCTTCGGCGACTCAAAGATATTCCCGGCGAGTTTCAGCGCCGCGCCGTTGGCCTGCAACGCGGCGTGGCCGATGTTTCCCTGGCTGTCTTGATAACGGATGATTTTCATGCGTCGTTTAATTCCCGTTGCGGCAACCGACGTCAAGTTGAGTTTTATGAACGACGAGCCGTACCGCTATTTCTCTCATTAACACCGGGCTTCAGCCCGGTGTTGGCCACACCTGGAATCTAAAACCGTTTCAACGGTTTCCGTCCCGAGCTCAAAACCGTTGAAACGGTTTACCTCTCCCCATGCACTTCTTCACCGGGCTGAAGCCCGGTGTTAATGAGAGTGAGTCCGTCGCTCACCGATTTCTTACAAACAACTTCCCCGGCAGTTGCTTGACGACGCGTTTCATTTCCAGACTTAACAACGCGACGGACACCGCCGAACTCGGCAGCCCGCTGTGCCGGATGACTTCGTCAATCGTGGTTTCGTCGTCTGCTTTCACCGCGTCATAGATTTTCTGTTCGTTCTCCGACAATTCGAGCGCGGGCAGCACGCCGGTTTCACCGGGCGAGGGCGGACGGTTGCTCGACGGAAACAAATACTCGAATTCGCTCAAAATGTCTTCCGCGCCTTCGCATAGCTTCGCGCCTTTCTTGATGAGATCGTGACAGCCTTTGCTGCGCGGCGAATCAATCCGACCCGGCACGGCGAAAACTTGCCGGCCATATTCTGTCGCGAAGTTCGCCGTGATGAGCGCGCCGCTGTGCAGGTCCGCCTCTACGATCACGGTGCCGAGCGTCATGCCGGCGACGATGCGGTTGCGGATGGCGAAGGATTGCTTGTCCGCGTTGCGATTGAAGGGATATTGCGTGATGACCGCGCCGTTCTCGGCGATGCGCTCGAACAAGTCGTTGTTCTCCGGTGGAAACACGATGTTGATGCCCGTGCCGAGCACGCAGACCGTCCGACCCTTGGCCGCGAGCGCGCCTTGATGCGCCGCCGTGTCAATGCCGCGCGCGCCGCCGCTCACGACGGTGACGCCCACGTAGGCCAGTTGATACGCCAGTTTGCGCGCGGTCTCGATGCCGTAGTGCGTCGTCTGGCGCGAGCCAACCATCGCCACGGCGTTTTTGTCCTTTGGCGTGAGCGCGCCCTTCACGTAGAGAGCGATGGGTGGATCATAAATCTCACGCAGCGACGCGGGATATTCTTCGTCCGAGTGAATCACCACGTGGCAGCCGAAATCCGCGACACGCTTGAGTTCGCCGGCGAGGTCCACGGATTTTTCCCAATTGGAAATCGCCTCGGCGGTTTCCTCGCCAATACCGCGGACGTGTTGCAGTTGGTTGCGCGAGGCGCTCAGAATCGCTGGCGCTTCGCCGAAGTGTTCCAGAAGTTGCCGCACGCGCACCGGACCGACATGCTCGATCATGTTCAACGCGACCAGCGCTTCGCGGGAATCCATACGTAGTGATTAGCGACTTTCGCGGATTGAAGCAAGTTTGCGCGCAGGGGCAGCAGGGGCAGCGGAATGCTGCCGCTACAGCAATCGGAACTGTTCGCGTTCTCTGGCCAGCGCTTCGGTCAGACCGCGCCCGCGCCCGTTGCGGCGTTCGATGGTGTGCTTGTCCACGGACGGATCGAACGGCACGGGATAACGCCCGTCATAGCACGCCATGCAGAATGATTCCTTCGGCAGGCCGGTGGCCGCGACCATGCCTTCCTGCGAGAGATAGTGGAGCGAGTCCGCGTTGAGATATTTACGGATTTCCTCCACGGAATGATTCGCGGCCATGAGCTTGCTCCGATCGGGGAAATCAATGCCATACACGCATGGGTGCATGTGCGGCGGACAACTCACGCGCACGTGAACTTCCGTCGCGCCAGCCTCCTTGAGCGTGTTGACACGCGCCTTGCACGTCGTGCCGCGCACAATGGAATCGTCTACGACCACGACGCGTTTGCCGCGCACCAGTTCGGTGATGAGATTGAGCTTCACGCGCACGTCGAAGTCGCGGATGAGTTGCGAGGGCTGGAGAAAACTGCGGCCCACGTAATGGTTGCGCACGAACGCCATTTCAAACGGAATGCCAGACTCCAGGGAATAGCCCAGCGCCGCGCAGTTGCCGCTGTCGGGCACGGGGACAATCACGTCCACGCCCACGGGATGCTCGCGCGCCAGTTGCCGGCCCATCTCGACGCGGACTTTATAGACGTTGCGATTCCCAATCGTGCTGTCGGGCCGCGCGAAATAGACGTATTCGAAAATGCAAAACGCGCGCCGTTCCTGCTCGGGAAATGCCTGCCGGCTTGTCAGTCCGTCATGATTGATGATGACGATTTCGCCCGGCTCGACGTCGCGCACAAACTTCGCGTGAATCAAATCCAGTGCGCAGGTTTCACTGGCGATCACCCATGCGCCGTCAATCTGGCCGAGGCACAGCGGGCGGAAACCGTGCGGGTCGCGCACGCCGATCAATTCGTTCTCCGTCATGATAACGAGCGAATAGGCGCCTTCGATCTGGTGCAGCGTGCGCACCAGGCTGTTGGCGCAACCGTTGAAATCCGGCTGCGCCATCAGGTGCAAAATGATTTCGCTGTCCACGGTGGTCTGGAAAATCGATCCGCGGGATTCGAGTTCTTCGCGGAGTTGGTTGGCGTTGGTCAGGTTACCGTTGTGCGCGATGGCGATCTGGCCGCGTGCGCAATCTACGGTCAGCGGCTGGGCATTGAGCAGATGCGACGAACCGGTCGTCGAGTAGCGTGTGTGGCCGACCGCCATTTTGCCAATCAACCCGTGCAGGATTTCTCCGGTGAACACCTGCGGCACCAGGCCCATGCCTTTGTGAACACGAAACTGCCGCCCGTCCGAGGTCACGATGCCGGCGCTTTCCTGGCCGCGATGCTGCAGCGCGTAAAGGCCGTAGTAGGTCAATTCGGCGGCGTTCGGATGACCGTAAACGCCGAACACGCCACAATAATGTTTGGGGTAATCTTGCATCAGTTACTTCATTGCCCGCGCGGGCATATTCCAACAGAGGTCGTGGAGTTCGCGCAAGTCCCAACTCAACACGCGCCGGGCAATCGAACTTTGCAAACGCGACGCCGCGGGGGTTGGCCATGCCTGCTGAACGAGGCTGGCTTGCGCCTTACGGCCAGCGCAGACGGTAGAATTCCTGAGGCGGGCCGGGAAGTGCGCGCCGATACTCGAACACGCCGTTGGTGTTCAGATACGGCCCGTTCAAAGGCGTCCATAACGCCGGGGGGGAAAGATTCGTCGTCGCTTCCAATGTGTAGCCAACATAATTGAGCGGCCAGTTAAACACCGCCGCGTTCAGCTCGACGTGGAACATCAGTTCCGGTTCGGGCGGCGTCAATATCAGCACACCGGG
>CAZNOE010000625.1:0-4096 GCA_964574525.1 uncultured Bifidobacteriaceae bacterium | reverse complement strand
GGCTCAAGCGCGGCGACATCGTCAAGCTCGTTGACCACCATGTCGCGCGTGATGGTAGCGAGGGCTACTCCATCGAAGTCTTCAACGCCGTGGGCGACACCATCGCAGTGACGGCTGTTCCTGAAACCGCTCTTGAAACTCTGCGTGAGGATGAAATCCTCTGTGCGCCCGCGGCCTGAACACGGCTTTTGTCCCTACAGTCGCGAAGCGGCGGCGTTCCCGGCGAAGGATTTGCACGACTAAATTCTGGCCCCCCCGTGGCCCGCGTGGACAACGTCTTCGGCGACCGCAACCCGGTTTGCTCCTGCGTGGGGATGGAGAATTACAGCCCATGAGACTGATTGGAATAATCGGAATGCCCGGCAGTGGAAAAACCACGCTGTTCGAGTCTGCTGAATACGCGGACTATGCAAAGTTCGACAACGTTCTCGCAGGTTGGGAACTGAAGGAGCAGCGAATCCGAGAATTGATCCACGAAGATAGATCAGTTTTGGTTTCTGATATTGAATTCTGTAACGCCGACATTCGAGAGAAATTCCAGCAACGAATAGGAAGGCAATTTGACTGGATTTGCTTTGAAAATGCTCCTTGGAAATGTGCGACTAATTGTATCTACCGCTACATCACTCAACGTGATCGCGACGTGCTTGTGGAGCTTGTAAAAATTGACCGCCTAACTCTAGTGTATGAGCCTTTCGGAGATATTCGTGTGATTAACAAAATGTCTCTCCAACCATACTGGCAATGAGCTTGTCGCGGCGCTGCTTCTCGCGAAGCCAAACTGACTTGCCCCAACGGGGCAACGGAAATTAGCCCGGGGTTTGAGCGCAGCGACTACCCTGGGTAGGTGCTCGCCGCCATCGCACCAACCCCGGGCTAATTTCCGTTGCCCCGTTGGGGCAAGTCAGTTTCCGCCTGCGGTCAGACTTCGGCGCGGAGTTTTGAATCAGCGTTCATCAGCGTCAATCTGCGGTTGAGATTCTTTGCGCCTTCACATTGAATTCAACCCTTGTTCATCGGTGTTCATCCGTGGTTAAAACATTTGCCCGTGCGGCTCGCACTTGAAGATTTGAATGCAATCGGAGAATCTTTGGTTGGATGCGCTTGAGGTAACAGTATGAACAACATCACCAGCAATAAAAAGCAGTTGTCACCAAAACAACGTGAAGAACTACTCAGAGCGTTGAAAGCCCGTTTTGAGAAACACCTGAACCGCCACAAAGGTCTTGAGTGGGCTAAAGTCCAATCAAGGCTGGAAGCGAATGCTGAAAAGCTGTGGTCGCTCAATGAAATGGAAAGCACCGGCGGCGAACCGGATGTGGTGGGTCATGATAAAAAGACGGGCGAATACATCTTTTTTGATTGTTCCGCGGAAAGTCCCAAAGGCCGCACCAGTGTTTGTTACGACCGTGAAGGGTTGGAGTCACGGAAAGAACATAAACCGAAAAATACCGCCATGGATATGGCCGCGGCCATGGGCGTTGAGCTTTTAACGGAAGAACAATATCTCGAGCTGCAGAAACTGGGAGAGTTCGATACAAAAACGTCGAGCTGGGTGAAAACACCTGCTGATATTAGAAAACTCGGCGGCGCGCTCTATTGTGATCGCCGCTACGGCCGCGTCTTCGTGGGTCACAACGGTGCGCAGTCTTACTATAGTGCCAGGGCGTTCCGTGGCTGGCTAAAGGTCTGAATTCCACCTGCGTCAGACTTCGGCATGTAGCGGCGCTCTGTGAGCGCCGGCTTTTGCGGGCAGCCCAGGAACGGCGGTCGTAGACCGCCGCTACAATCCGTGTTTCATCTGTGTCCATCTGTGGCTGAACTCCGCGTCTCCGCGTCTCTGCGGTTAAGAATGGTTTGATTCACTCCTTGAACGGCAATTGAATCTCCGTCAGATAGTTCTTCGGGTTGCCTTTGAAAATCAGGCCCGGGCCTTTGACGTAAACTTCGCGCGTCGGGAGGGCGAGGGCGGGTTTCCGCTCGTTCGCCTGTTGCAAAATCTTCGCGTAGCTGCGGCCCAATTGATCGTAAGGGCCGCGATGCATGAGCGCGAGGCCGCGTCCGCCCGGCAAGGTGCGCACGGTGACGCCGTCCACGGCGATTTCCCGGCGGATGGGAAAGCACGGCTCGAAGTCGCGTCGTCCTCGCGATATTCGCCGTCGTAGTAGAGGCAGAGCGGTTTACCGCAGATGTGGCGGCCCACGGCTTTGCCGAGTCGCGCGAAGCCCGCGCCGATGTCGGGGTATTTGCCTTTCATGCGGATGCTGGCGATGAGCAGCGGCGCGAAGGTTTTTTCTTCCACGGCGAAGTTGCCGGTTTCGAGGATTTGCCGCGCGGATTTTTCTTTGGCGATGATTTCGTTGAAGGAGCGGACGATGTCGCGGTCTTCCTGAATGCGTTGTTGGAGTACGTTTTTCTGGCGTTCAAGATAATTCAGAATGTCGGCTTCGTCGCTGCATTCGCCGAGCACGGCGGCGATGTCTTCGATGGAAAATTCCATCTGTCGCAGCCGCATGATGACGCGGGCTTTCTCGACTTTGGCGGCGTCGTAGAAACGGTAGCCGGTGGCTTCGTCCACGGAACTGGGAATGAGAATGCCGCGTTCGTGATAGAAGCGCAGGGTTTTGACGGACAGGCCGGTGACCTGCGAGAACTCGCCGATGCTGTAGGAAGTTTTCATAGTGCCCACTCGTTTAGGCCCTCCAGCAAGGGGAGAGTCAAGGGATTTTTGCCATCTCTCACTTGTCAGATTCACTGCGGCGTCCAATCGCCATCGAACGCAGGTGGCAAAAGAAAGCCAAGAAACGTCTGGCAAATTTTTGTGGGCGCGGGTATCTGCTGGGCAGACAATTTGCTTTGGTTCAGGCCATGAAGATCACGGAAATCCTGCTGGCGGAACACGCGGTGTTCCACAATTTGTTCGATCACATCGAGAAGACCGCGCCGCGGCTCAAGACGCTGGCTGAAGTGAAGTCGCTCGCGGCGCTCTTGGAGTCCGTGTTGCGCGCGCACTCGGAGACCGAAGACGAATTGCTCATTGAGCCGCTGGAACATTGCTTCGAGCAGATCGGCCAGCGCGACACGTTTCACGACGAACATGAAGAAATTGACGAAACCCTGCTCGATTTGCAGAGAACGCGGGACTTGAAAACCGCGCGACGTTTGCTGCTAAGGGCTGTCGCGTCGTCGCGGAAGCATTTCGACAAGGAGGAGCGTATCGTATTCCCCATGGCGGAACGCGTGCTGAACGCGCGGACCCTTTCGGCCTTGGGTGACAGGTGGGCGGTGCGGCGGAGCGCGGCATTGGAGTAATTCCCTTCGTCCGGAATCCGTGGCTGCACCCGTGACAGCGTGCGCCGGCTCAAGATGAGTTGACGTCGCCTCGGTGTGGCAGCGGCAGCTATGAAACCGATTTAAGCGTCGCATTCACACCTGCGACGAGCGCGTTGACGCGTGTTGCCAATGGAAAATCCGACGGCGCTTCCAGCGTGCAAGACAGGCGCGTTTTGTGGGTGATGAGATAAAACGCTTCCGGCCATTGCGGGCGTGAGCGCGGATCAGCGCTGGGACGGATAATGCCGCCTTGCGCCGGCCATCCTTCAATCGTCTCTGAGCGGTCAACCGGGCAAACCTTCGCGACTTCCTCAACGATGACCTCGGCTAGAGACGGCCATTCGCTGAGGTTCAATTCGTAAACGTAGAAGCCGTGCGCCTCCCAGTCTTCGTGCAGGCACAGGCAGAAATCGAAGCCCGGCTGGCGGTTCAACCAGGCAACATGAGCGCGGGTTTCCTCGGCTTCCAAATGGAGATACTGGCGGTTCAGATCAATGCCTTTGTCATTCTCGCGGCGATTCAAAGCAACACCCGTTGGATTCAGGCAGGGGCACAGCCACAAGTCCAGATTTGTGGGCCATTGGTTCTCGCGCAGCAGTCGCAAAACAGCGAGGGGGCCAGCGGGTTCGTCTCCGTGGATGCCCGTGCTGATGTAGATACGCCGTGCGCGGTGCGTGCTGGAAAGCGGCCCGGAATCCCTGCCCGATGCGGCACGTTGAAGCGCAAGCAGCTTGAAATCGCCCGTTTGGTGAAAGACCTCCGA
>CAZNOE010000624.1:0-4098 GCA_964574525.1 uncultured Bifidobacteriaceae bacterium | reverse complement strand
GTTAATCTCACACTAGTTTATCATGAGAGAATATCTGTTGTCCGGTTTGACACGTACTCACTGGATGAAGGCTCGAGGCATCGCTTTGCTGGCGAGCTTGTTTCTTTTATCGGACGCTGTCCTCGGAGCGACGTTCACCGTCTCCAACACGCTCGACAGCGGCGCCGGGTCGTTTCGGCAGGCGATCCTTGATGCGAACGCCACCGGTGGCATAGACACGATCGAATTCCACATTCCGGGTATTGCGCCTTTTAAGATATCACCCACCCTGCCCTTGCCGGCGTTGACGGACCCGGTGGTCATCAACGCGACGACTCAAACCGGTTATGTTGATCGCCCGGTTGTCCAACTGGACGGCACTCTGGCCGGCGGGGGTGTGGTGGGATTGAGGGTAGGTGGCGGTGGCAGCACGATTCGTGGCCTGGCAATCAACGGTTTCTCTGCGGATGGCATACGGCTGGATAGTTCCGGCAATATCATTCAAGGCAATTACATCGGAACGGATGTCACGGGATCGACCGCGCACGGCAATGGCCAGATCGGCGTCTTCGTCCTGGGCACTTCGTCAAACTTGATTGGCGGAACGAACACGGCGGCCCGAAATGTCATCTCGGGCGGCAACGAGACCGGGATTTACATCCTGAACGGCGCCGCCAATGTCGTTCAAGGCAACTACATCGGGGTCAACGCCGCGGGCTTGCTCGATCTGGGAAACCGCAACAACGGGGTCACGATCTACAACGCGCCCGGTAATATCATAGGTGGCGTCACCCCTGGGGCGCGAAACGTGATCTCAGGCAACGACGGCAGCGGAGTCAATCTCAACATCGCCGGAGCAACCGGTAACGTAATTCAAGGCAACTATATCGGCGTCGCTGCCAATGCGCTCCTGGCGGTGGGCAATCTGAGGGACGGGATCACACTCAACGGCGCACCAGGAAATCTAATTGGCGGCACCAATTCGGGCGCGCGCAATTTGATCTCCGGCAACGGCCAAGCCGGGGTCTATGTGAACGGGGGATCAGGCGGGAACCGGATCGAAGGCAATTACATCGGCACGGACGCGGCCGGTTCAGCCGCCCTGGGCAACGCTCTCGCGGGTATTACGATGGTTGGAGCGACGAGCAACAGCATCGGGGGTGTGAGCGGGGCGGCACGCAATGTGATTTCCGGCAATCGCCAGGAAGGCCTTCTGCTGCTTACCAACAGCGCGGGGAATCGCATTCAAGGCAATTACATTGGGGTGATGGCCAGCGGGACGGGGCGGCTCGGCAATGCCTTGCAAGGCGTGGCCGTAAACAGCGCCGCTTTCAACCTCATTGGCGGCGCGGCGACGGGCGCGGGCAATGTGATTTCAGGAAACACAAACATCGGTATTTGGCTTTTTGGCGGTAGCGCGAGCAACAACGTCGTTCAAGGCAACTTGATCGGCACGGACGCGACGGGCAACGCGACGATCGGGAACTCCAGCTCGGGGATGCAGGTCGAGTCGCCAGCAAATCTCATTGGTGGCGGCGCAGCGGGTGCGGGCAATGTGATTTCAGGAAACGCACTAATCGGAATATGGCTTCTGAATTCCAACGCCACTGGCAATCTGATTCAGGGGAATCTCATCGGCACTGCCATCAGCGGGACCAGCGCGCTAGGCAACGTCAACGCAGGCGTCGGCATCACCGACGGTGCCAACAACCAGATCGGCGGAACGACTCCCGCCGAACGCAATGTGATTTCCGCGAACGGATTGGCGGCAGACAACAGTGGATTATTCATCATCGGGAGCGCGGCGGTTGGAAACAGGTTGATGGGCAATTTCATCGGAACCGATGCCACCGGCCAAAACGGAATGGGCAACGGTGCCGAAGGCATCTACCTCGATACCGCTGGCAGCAACGTCATCGGCGGCGCAGTAGCGGGCGCGGGAAATCTCATTTCGGGCAACGGACTGAATGGCATCACCATGACCAATACAAGTTGGAATCTGATCTCCGGCAACCGCATCGGCACGCGCAACGACGGCGTATCCGCGTTGGGCAACACGTACATCGGCATTGTGGTCAACGCAGGCTGCAGCAACAACACGATTGGCGGTCTTGATCCGGCCGCCGGCAACACAATCGCGTTTAGCGGGCTGACCATCGGCGGCGGCCGTGCCGGTGTGCGCATCCGTGCGCAAGCGACGAACAATGCGATTCTTGGCAACTCCATCTTCTCAAACGCAAGCCTCGGGATTGCCTTTAGCGGTTTCTCACCGACTCCCAATGACGCCTGCGACAGCGACAACAGCGACACAGGAGGAAACATGTTGCAGAATACGCCCGTGCTTGCCCAGGCTTTCAGCGGTGCGCGGACGGTGGTGCGCGGCACACTCAACAGCCTGCCGAACACCGTCTTTCGCATCCAATTCTTCGCCAGTCCGTCCTGCGATCCCTCGGGCACGGGTGAAGGCCAGGTTTATCTCGGCGACAAAATCGTGACTACGGACGGTGGCTGCTCGATCGGTTTCAGCGCCCAGCTGCCCGTCGCCGTGCCGGTGGGCAATGTCATCACCGCCACGGCGACGGACCCGGCCAACAACACTTCGGAGTTTTCAGCCTGCATGACCGTGATTCCCTTGCCGCCGACTCCGCCTCTCACGATCACCAGTAGTGCGGGGAACGACACAGTGTCGCTGAAGTGGACCAACACGGCCGCGGGATTTGTTTTGAAGCAAACCGAAAGCCTGTCGCCACCGATTCAATGGACCACCGTCACCACCGCGCCCGTGGTTGCGAACGGCCAGTTTGTCGTCAGCCTTGCCCGTCAATCGGGCAACCGGTATTATATGCTGAGCTTTGAATAGCCTACCGCCATCTGCCCGGCGCACTCCCGCGCGGCCGGGACCCATTTGCGTCGTCGTTGGCCTGCGCTGGTGTCTCCTCGGGCTGCTCCTGTTGTCCGGCTCGATGCCGCTTCGCGGTCAGGCGACGTTTTACACAATTCTGACGAATGGCCCGGCTTCGAACCGTTTGAACATCGTCTTTCTTTCCGAAGGCTACACGAGCGGTCAGTTGGCGAAGTTCCTGGCGGATGCAACGAACGCGGTGAACATTTTTCTGACGAACCAGCCGTTCGCCGAATATCGTCCCTACTTCAATGCCTACGCCATTTCCGTTCCTTCCATGGAATCAGGCTCAGACCACCCTATCTCAGTGATTTCTCGGAACACCTATTTCAACAGTACTTACGGATTCTCCGACTACATCATCAGCATCCCACCGAACGACTTCGACACGAACTACAACAACGGCCAGGGCAAGGTGGATGCGTTGCTCAATACTAACATGCCCGCGTGTGACCTTGCGGTGCTTTTGGTGAACGACCTGGTGGTCGGCGGCTCGGACGGCGGCGGCAGGACTGCCATCGCGTCAATCAACTCCGCTGCGAGCGACTTCGTTGTGCATGAATCCGGGCACGTGCTGGCAAACTTGGGTGACGAATACAGCACGCCGTACCCATTTCCCGACATCGAAGAGCCAAATACGACCCGGGAAACGAATCGGGTAGCCATCAAGTGGAACGCGTGGATTTCGACAAACACACCGGTGCCCACGCCGGCAACGGGACCATACGTCAATATCGTGGGGCTGTTCGAAGGCGCGCACTACCACAGTACCGGTTGGTATCGCCCCAAGTACAACTGTAAAATGGGCAACTACAGTTCGCCTTTCTGCGAAGTCTGCAGTGAGGCGCTTGTGCTTTCGCTCTATCGGCAAGTGCGGCCCATTGACCTCTTCACTCCGCCGACGACCAATCTCTCCGTCACGACAACGCAAGCTCTCAACTTTGCTCTTACAGTACTACAGCCAACGGGTCATGCTCTTGGCATTCAGTGGATGACGAACGGAATTGCGCTTCCCGGTGCCACCAACTCCGTGCTCACCCTCCTGCCCGCCGCGCTTGCCAACGGCACAAACACCATTACCGCTCGCGTCATTGACTCCACCCCGCTGGTGCGGACCGATACGAGCAATTTGTTAAGCCAGACCCTCACATGGAATGTGACCGTGAACTTGCCACAGTTGCAACTCAGCGCGCCCCGGTGGTTGGGGGCCGGGAAAT
>CAZNOE010000623.1:0-4099 GCA_964574525.1 uncultured Bifidobacteriaceae bacterium | reverse complement strand
AAACTTCGCCGAGCCGGAAGATGGCGGTGGCTGCGAGCTTGCGGTCTTTGTCGAACTGCGCGCTGACGGATTGGTAAGCCTGCGCTGCCGCGTCGAGATTGTGGTTGGCCTCTTCCTCGAACAGCCCTTTTTGCAGCGCGGACGTGAGGTCGTTCGTCGCCGCACCCAACTCGGCGGGAATCAACGCAAAGACGCAAAGGAGCAAAGACGCAAGGAGTGCAATGTTTCCGCTTTGCGCCTTGGCGTCTTTGCGTCTTAGCGTTGAAATAAAAACTATTACTACGCGGGAGATTCCACGGCTGCGAAGGTTGGATGTAAATTTCATAGCTCGCATCATTGCTCGATTCAGAGTTTCAGTTGTCACGCTTTTGCAAAATCCGTTTCCCACTTTCTCACTTTCCCACCGGCCCACTTTCCAGCCTGTAACCCACGCCATGCACCGTCTTGAGCCAGCGCGGCGCGTCGGGGTTTTTCTCCAGCTTGGCGCGCAGGCTGGCGATGTGGTTGTCCACCGTGCGCGTCGTCGGGAACGATGTGTAGCCCCAGACCACATCGAGAAATCTTTCGCGCGACACCGGTTCGCCGGACGCTTCGGCCAACAGGCGCAACATGGAAAACTCTTTCGCCGTCAGATGAATTTGTTTTCGTCCGCGCATGGCCGTTTGCCGTGCGAGATCAATTTCCACCTCGCCCAGCTTCAACTTCGTGGGCCCGTGGCCTTGTTTGCGCGAGCGCCGCAGTAGCGCCCGCACGCGCGCCAGCAATTCCTCGGTGCTGAACGGCTTCACGAGATAATCATCCGCGCCCGCGTCCAGACCGGTCACGCGGTCTTCCACCTGACCCTTTGCCGTAAGCATCAGTACGGGCACGAGGTTCTCCAACCGCCGCAGCTCCGCGCAGACCGCGTAGCCGTCAAGCTTGGGCATCATGATGTCGAGCAGGATGAGATCGGGTTTTTCGTCCACAGCTTTGCGCAGCCCGATTTCGCCGTCCGCGGCGGTGAGCGCGCGGTAGCCTTCGCCTTCGAGCACGTCGGCCAGCGCCCTGCGCATCGGCGTTTCGTCTTCAATGATCAGGATGCGGGACATGGGTTAGTGATTGGTTAAAAGAGTTAAATCAGTTAAATGGTCAAATCGTTGTATAGGCGAGTGGCTTGCGGGGTTTTGACTCATTTAACGATTCACTTTTCACCTATTTAACGCTCCGAACGGCAACTCGATCATGAACCGGCTTCCCTTGCCGACTTCGCTCTCGATTCGCACGCGGCCACCGTGCGCCTCGACGATGTGTTTCACAATACTTAAGCCAATTCCGACGCCTTGAGTTTCGCGGCGTAACTCCGAGCCGAGCCGATAGAAGCGCTCGAAAATCTTGTCGTGCTCGGCCGCAGGAATGCCCGGGCCGTGGTCGGAAACAAAAAGGTGGACTGTGGCGGCGGTCTGTGACCGCCGATCGTTGTTGCCTTCTACCCGGCGGTCACAGACCGCCGCTACAGATTCCAATTCCACCGTCACCGTCCCGCCCTTCGGCGAATGTTTGATGGCGTTGTCAATCAGGTTGACGAGCGCCTGCTGAATGGCCCGCCCGTCCACGTTGAGTTCGAAGAAACCCACCCCTGACCCCTCCCGGGAGGGGAACTGGGAATCGCCCACCGCGCGAAGCTCCCCTCCTGGGAGGGGTTGGGGGTGGGTCAGTTCGGTGTTGGATGTTGGATGTTGGATGTTGGATGTTCCCATTTCCAGTCGCACGCCTCTCTCCGCCGCGTATGGCTCCATCAACTTCACCGTCTCGCGCGTGAGCGCCGCAAGGTCGGTCGGCTCGAACTCGTATTGCTTGCGGCCTTGTTCGATGCGCGAGAAGTCCAGCACGTTTTCGATAAGCGCCGAGAGCCGCCGGCATTCCTGGCCGATGAAACGGAAGTATTCGCCCTGTTTCGCCGGCTCGGAAATTTTTCCGCGCTCCAGGCTCTCCGCCATCAGCCGCACCGACGCGATGGGCGCGCGCAATTCGTGCGACACGCTGGAAACGAAGTTGGATTTCTGCTCGTTGAGCCGTTGCTCCCGGCGAAAGGACCGGTGCGCGGCGAACAAGCCGATTATGGCCACAACAGCAGATGCCACCACGACACCACCGAACAAGATTGTCCGTTGGCGTTGCCGGGCGTAAAGAGTGGCAGGCGAGGTCAGGCGCATTCGCACATGAATCGGATATGCTCGGGCGTTAAGCGGCAGATGAGTCAATTGGCCAGACGCTAATGCGAGTAGAGGTTCTGAAGGTTTTTCAATGATCGAAGCCACCGAGCTTCGCTTTACTTCCCATTCCCGCCCGGCGATTTCAATTTCACCTGTTGCGTAGGCGGGCACGACGAGGGCCGCCTTCGACACCGATGAGGTGATGGCCTGATCTACGACTTGTTTTGGAAACAGCAGGACTCTGGCTGTAATGTCATTGGTTCTGCCCGACGCAGGATTGGTTTTTCCCGAGTCGTCGTTCAATTCCATCGCAAGCAAGTATTCACTGCCGTTTGACTCCGACCAAAAGAGGGCATTACTCCAACCCCCTGGCGGATTAAGTTCACGAAAATCCCTCACCACCTGCCGCGTACGATCTTCTGTTTCCCACCATGCCCGGAGCGCCGCCACACCAGTCGCGTCGCCGGATGCACCGGCCACCCGTTCCGCTTCCGCAATCAGACGGGGCGAGAAGATCGAAGGGCGATAGGCGATGGCCCAGGCGATGGTATTGATGAGTTTGTCCGAAAGTTCCGATCCAACGGGCAACGAATGGAGGGCGTGATAGCAAACCAGTTGACCCAGCGGCAGTCCGGCCTCGGAAAGTTGATCAGACCTGGCCCACTTGGACTCCGCAAACTGCGCGCCTGCCTCACTCCCGGGCAGACCGCGGACTTTCAGCCGTAACAACAAAAACTCCACGTTGGCCCGGGCTGGGAGAGGCGGCTTGGTGTTGAGCAGTTGTTCCAAAGCCATTTGCGCCGCTGACAAATCGTTGGCGGCAAACTCGGCCGCCTGCGCTGCCTGCCAAAGTTGTTGTTGTTCAAAAGTCAATTCCTGCGGCCATGATGCAGGCAGCGGCCAGAGCAAATAATCGCCTGGCGACGACCGCTCCTCGCGTTCCGACATGAACACGTCTGAGACCGGGCAGTTCGACAGGTTGATCCTGGGATTGGCCCGCTGCCACGATGCGATCTGCTCCTGCACAGCTTTCCGATCCGTTCCCGGCGCCCACCCCCCGAGGGTGAGCCTGTCCCCCCGTTCCGCTTTCAGATTAAAGTTCGCCTCCCGGTAGTCTCGCAGTTGCCGTGCTGTTTCCTCGCCAACTGTTTGTACCAAACTCTGCGCCAGCGACGCGCCAAGCTCCTTCGCGTCTTGTTCCGCCAGCACCCTGTCCTGTCGGAGCGAGAACAGGGCGATGCCCGCCATGACCGCGACTGGCAGTAAAATCAATACGCCCTGCCAGAAAAAGGCCGGCGGTTTGCGTTTCGGCGGGTGCGAAGGCGGCGATAGTTCTTCGGCGGCTTTACGTCGGGCGTGTTGCCACTGATAAACCAGGATGCCGAGGAAGACGGTCAAAAAGAAAAGTGACAACGCTTCGCGCGGCCAGAATGGTTGGCGGTTGGTGAGATTACTGATGAAGAACAGTATCCAGGCGATCACGGCCAATCCCAGACCAATTTGAGCGAGCCGGTAACGCCCTTGCCAATCGTTGGCATGGCGGCGACGGAGTCTTTGCCCGGCCAGAAATGCCACCAGCATCACCAACAGGAGAATGAAGAATCCAGTTGGCATGTGCTTTCACTGGCAACGGGTGAAACGAACGCGCTTCATTACGCACCAGCCTAGCGTACTACAAGGCGCAGTTGTCATGGTTTTGCAAAATCGGTGGCGCACGCGCATCCCACAGGGAAACCCTGCCCCAAGTGGGGCCGGATGCCCCGCCAAACGCCGGTGGCCTGGACCTTATTTAGAATAATTCCAATTATTGACCTGCCCCATGCGCTCAGGTAAATTTCGTTGTTCCGATGAACCCGGCAGAGAACAAAAAGTTTGAGCGCGAGTTGGGCGAACGCCTGGCGACGAGC
>CAZNOE010000622.1:0-4103 GCA_964574525.1 uncultured Bifidobacteriaceae bacterium | reverse complement strand
TCGTCGGGCCGCGATTGAAATAAAATTTATGGCAGTTAAAATCCGCATGAAACGCATCGGCGCGAAGAACGCTCCGGTGTTTCGCATTGTTGTAGCTGACAGCCGCAGTCCGCGCGATGGCAAGTTCATCGAGGAACTGGGCACGTATCACCCGCGTAAGAAAACCGACAACGTCAAGTTCGACCTGGAGCGGGCCAAATACTGGATCAGCAAAGGCGCGCTGCCCAGCGACACGGTCGCCAGCTTCATCAAAAAGGCGAGCAAGGCGGCAGCGGCCGCACCGGCGGCTTAAGATTCCCGGTCATGCAGTCCTTTCTCGAATACGTGGTCAAAGGGCTGGTAGAGCATCCCGATGCGGTGACGATTACACTCGTCGAGCGCGAAGGGACGACCGTATATGAACTGCGCCTGCACGCGCAGGATGTGGGCAGGGTCATCGGCCGGCAAGGCATGACAATCAATGCGATCCGCTCGCTGTTGCTGGCGGGCAGCGCGAAGAAGGGATTGCGGTGCTCGCTGGAAATCGTCGAGGACCTGCCGGCGCGGGCAAGTTGAAGCTGGAGTCCAAGCTTTAGCTTGTCGGGGCTGACGGGTAGCCCATTCGGAACAAGCCAAAGCTTGGACTCCAACCGAGCATGAAAATTGATGTGCTCACGCTGTTCCCTGCGATGTTCGCGGGGCCGCTGGATGAAAGCATCATCAAACGGGCGCGGCAGGCGGGAGTGCTGGATTTGCAAATCCACAACCTGCGCGAGTACGCGCACGACCGGCACAAGACGGTGGACGATCGACCGTTCGGTGGTGGCCCGGGCATGTTGCTCAAGCCCGAACCGATCTTTGAAGCAGTGGAAAAGCTGAAGCGCGATGGAACGCGAGTTGTCCTGCTGTCGCCGTCAGGGCGGAAATTCACTCAAGCCATCGCCCGCGAGTTGGCGCAGGTTGAACACCTGTTGCTGGTCACCGGCCACTATGAAGGTTTTGACGAGCGGGTGCGTGAAACGCTGGCGGACGACGAATTGTCCATCGGCGATTATGTGCTGACCAACGGCGCGTTGCCCGCGATGGTCGTGGTTGACGCGGTGACACGGTTGCTGCCGGGCGCGCTGGGCGACGACACAAGCGCGCATGAAGAATCATTCAGCAACGGGCTGCTGGAATACCCGCAATATACGCGGCCGGCGGAGTTTCGGGGAATGAAAGTGCCGGACGTTTTGGTGTCGGGCAATCACGCGGAAATCGCCAAGTGGCGCCAAGAACAAGCGAAGTCGCGGACGAAAGAACGAAGACCGGATTTGATGAAATGAAGTGCCAAGTGCGAGGTATCAGGTGTCAGGCCCTCGATGTCCGGCAACACCTGACACTTGGCACATGACACCTGACACTTGATGAATTTATGAACCAGGCATTGTTAGACAAAATTGAATCGGAACAGTATCGCAAGGACAAACCCAGCTTTGGTGTCGGCGACAGCGTCCGCGTGCATACCAAGGTCGTGGAAGGCGATAAGGAACGCATCCAGATTTTCGCCGGCGTGGTGATTGGGCGGCACGGGCACGGCTTGAATGAAATGTTCACCGTTCGCCGCATCAGCTATGGCGAAGGCGTGGAGCGCGTTTTTCCGCTGCATTCGCCGCGAGTGGACAAGATCGAGGTTGAGCGCCAAGGCTCAGTCCGGCGCGCCAAGCTTACCTACCTTCGCAAGCGCCTCGGCAAAGGCGCAACGCTGGTGAAGGAAAAGGAAGGCAAGGCCGAGGAAGCGGCCGCTAAATAATCTGCGCGAGTGTTTTCCGAGGCGAGGCTTCGGCTTCGTCTTTTTCCTTGGAGCGCCGGTCTCCGACCCGGCACGAAGGTGGGCTGGCGTTCAAAACTCGCCGGGTCGGAAACCGGCGCTCCCTTGCTTACGCGCCCGGTTTGAAATCAAATAGCGGCCCGCGGGTCTTGCGCATCAGGATTTCGGAATAGCCCTTCACCACGTAGTCTGGCAATTCGCCGACGCACTCGTAACCCAATCGCTGATAAAGTTTCTGCGCACGTTCGTTGAAGGAGGAGACACAAAGAAACACATTCGGGCTTTCGCGGAAAATTCTTTGTTCGGCGAACTGGATTAGCTTCGTGCCGAGCCCGCGATTCCGCCAGGCTGGATGCACTGCGAGCGTCTGGATGTATCCGCTCAACGATCCGCCCAGATGCAGGATCAGCACGCCCGCGATCTGATCCTTGATTTGCGCCACGTAAACCTCACGGGTCGGATCGCACAGGCGCTTGAGCGCATGGTTGTAGGGCAGGCGCAACGTGAGCCATGGGTCCGAACTGACGATGAACTTGGCGCAGAACTCAGCCTCGCTCTGATCTCGCAAAGGCCTGATCATGATCTCGATCTCGCAGGCGGTTTGCATCAGACCATCAGATTTTCACCCCGCGCAACTGACTCACGACGTCGGCGGGGTTGACAGATTTCTCCTCCCGCGTTTGGAGGTGCTTGAGTTTGGCTGTCGCCGCGCCGTCGTCGGCTGTTTCGAGCTTCACAGTCCATGCGGCTTTGAGCTCCTGCGCGCGCTTGAATTGTTTGTCGGCTTTCGCTGCGGTGAGGGAATATTCGACGATCAAGCCCGCATCGCGCAGGTCCTGCACCAATTTCAGCGACTGGTTCCGCAGCATCTCGTTTTCGATCAGACAAAACGCCTCGACCCCGCTGTCGAACTTGGGCAGCAGTCCGCGCGCGCGGAGCAACTCGCGCAGCACCACATCGCCCATGCCAAAGCCCAGCGCCGGTAAGTCCACTTTGCCGCCGCTGATCAGTTTGACCAGATTGTCGTAGCGCCCGCCGCCGGCGATGGCGCGAAGCTCGCCGGTGCAGTCGAAAGCCTCAAACACGGTGCCCGTGTAGTACGCCAGACCGCGAATCACGCGATAATCCACTTTCACAAATCTGTGCAAGCCCCGGGCCGTGAGGTTGTCGAGAATGCTTTGAAGTTCGACGGTCGGCTTGCCCGCTTCGATGAACTCGTTGATTTCTGGCAACGAAAAGCCTAGCCCGCGGAGCTTTTGGTCACTCTGCTCCGGTTCCTGGCGGTCAAGCTTGTCCACGATCTGATAAAACTCATATTCCCTGGCCGGGTCGCCCTTGCTCTCGACAAAGAGATCGTGCCACGCATTTCGGCTGCTCAGGCGGATGACAAAGTCGCGCTCACTCAATCCAAGTGAGCGCAGCGAGTCAATCAGCAGCGCGATCAATTCCGCATCGGCCGCCGGGTCCGCTTCGCCAATGATGTCGGCGTTGAATTGAAAATGTTCGCGCAGCCGGCCTTTCTGCTGACGTTCGTAGCGGAACAGTTGCGGGATGGCGAACCACTTGATCGGCTTTTTGTAATTGCGCTGATGCGCGGCTACCATCCGTGCCAGCGTTGGCGTCATCTCCGGGCGCAACGCTACGCGTCGTTCGCCTTTGTCGGTGAAGTTGTAGAGTTGCCCGACAATTTCATCACCGCTCTTGGTGGTGAAGAGTTCGAGCGGTTCAAGCGGCGGGCCGTCGTATTCGCGAAAGCCATAGCGCCGCGCAGTGCTGCGCCATTTATCGAAGATGTATTGGCGCGCGTCGGCGCTCCAAAGATCGGGCTGCGGCAACGGCTCAGGATAGAAATCGCGGAAACCGGGCAAACATTCCATAGATTGGGCCAGAGGGTAGAGCGCGCCGGGCAAAAGGCAAAAACGAAAAAGGCACCGACAGACAAATCCCGGCGCCCGTGAATTGAGAAAAACGACTTACGCTGGTGGCGGCTGCGGAGACTTTGGAGAGAGCCGAAGAACGTCGGCGCGCATTTCCTTCCCCGGTTTGAATTTCACCACCGCGCGTTCCGGGATGGGCACGTCGGTTTCCGGAGCGTTGGGATTGCGGCCGATGCGCGCCTTGCGGACTTTCACCTCAAACACACCGAAGTTCCGCAGTTCCACCTTGTCACCCTTGGCGAGCGCCTCCGCGATGTAATCCAGCGTTTTCTGAAGCACGTCCAGAACCTGTTGCTGGATGAGACCCGTTTCGTTACTGATGCGAATGACCAAATCCCGCTTTGTCAGAGTCATAGGGTTCCTGGGTTAAGCGTTAA
>CAZNOE010000621.1:0-4106 GCA_964574525.1 uncultured Bifidobacteriaceae bacterium | reverse complement strand
TCCTGTCCACCGGACCGGTCAACACGCTCATTCTGGAAACCGCGCCCGTGAATCTTCGCGCCAGTGCCATGGCCGTTTCCATTTTCACGATCCACTTGTTCGGCGACATGTGGTCGCCGGAGATCGTCGGCCGTCTCGCGGACTCATTCGGCGGAAATTTGCAGAAGGCCGTTCTGATTTTGCCGGTCGCATTGATCGTGGCCAGCACGCTTTGGCTGGTGCTCGCGTTGAAAACGAAGCGCGTCCCCGCCCAATAAAAACCTTCGTCCCGGCAGCAACGCCGGAAAGCGCCAGAGGACTGGCGCACTCCAGGACGCTCCGCGCGGTTCGTGAGTCATTGGCAAACGCTTCGCGTCTTGGACTGCGGTGGCCCTCCACCGCTATTGACCTCGCATAAAGATCGTTCTCCGTCTCCTTGAAAATTCGCGCGACTTGATTTATTTGCCCGGCAGTGTGGGCGGAGCGGGTGTATTCGGTTGCGATTCCATCAGCGCCTGAAGCTCGCGGTGATTTACCTTGCCGGTGCCGAGCTTCGGAATCTCCTTCACCGCTTTTATCTCGCGCGGCACGCTGAGATTCGTCAACCCCTTGGCTTTGATGGCGTCGCGAATTTCGTCCAGGGTCAGCTTGGGTTCGTTGGTCACGGCGATGAGCGCTTCGCCCTTGTTCTCATCGGGGCGCGTGATGATGGCGATCTGACAGCGCAGACCATATTGCGGAAACGCGCCTGCCAGCGCGTCTTCGACCGCCGTAAGGCTCACCATCTCGCCACTCACCTTGGCGAAGCGTTTCATCCGCCCGCGGATGTGCAGGTAGCCGTCGGCATCCACGCTCACGACGTCACCGGTGTCATACCAGCCGCCGAGGGCTTGGAATTTCGCGTTCGCCTCCGCGTTCAAATAGCCTTTCATCACGTTCGGCCCGCGCACGAAGAGCCGTCCGCCGTCGGTCACACCTTCGGCCGGTTCCAGTTTGCATTCCATGCCCGGCAGGAGACGGCCCACGGAACCATAGCGCGGTTCGAGCGGCGTGTTGACACTCACGCACGGGGCACATTCCGTCGCCCCATAACCTTCGAGAATGCGCACGCCGTATTTCCGCGACCAGGCGAGCGCGGTGGCTTCCTGCAACTTCTCCGCGGCGGCAAACAGATACCGGATGCTGCGGAAGTCGTAGGGATGTGCCTTGCGCGCGTAGCCGTTCAGGAAGGTGTTCGTGCTAAGAAACACCGTGCAGTCGCGGTCGTAGAGCACCGACGGCACCATGCGGTAATGCAAGGGCGAAGGATAGAGGAAGACGTATAACCCGCGCACCAGCGGCAGGAACGTCCCCACCGTGAGACCGAAGCTATGGAAGAGCGGCAGGCAGTTGAAGAGACGGTCGCAATCGGTCAAATCGGTGACCGCCAGCATCTGGCGGATGTTGGCGAGGATGTTTCCGTGCGTCAGCTCGACACCCTTGGGCACGCCTTCGGAGCCGCTCGTGAAAACAATCACGGCGGCGGAGCCAGCAGTTGGAGGATGGAGGATGGAGGATGGAAGATGGAAAATGTGCCGGAGCAGCGTGAGGATTTTCCGGGAGCCGGTGATTCCGCCGCGCACGTCTTCGAGATAGATCAGACTGATGCCGGCTTTCACAAACTCGTCCACGTTGAGGCGGGCGCGTTCAAGAAAAACACGCGAGGTGACGATGTGTTTCAGCCCGGCGAGTTCCGCGCACGCCAGCATGGTGGGTATGCCCGAGGAGAAGTTCAGCATGGCGGGCACTTTGCCCCGCCGCCACAAGGCGAGGATGACCACTGGTGTGGCGTTGACATTGGGCAACAACAGGCCAATCCGCTCGCCACCCGCAACTGTGCCGCGCAAGGCCTGCGCCAGCACATCCGCCCCCACCATCAGCTTCCGATAGGTCAGCTTCTGCAACGTCGCGTCTTCAAGGACGACTTGGCCGGGATGCTTGCGGGCGGTTTCCGCCACCGCCGAGAGGACATTCTGCGCGCCGAAAGTCATCTCGATCTCGAACTGCTGCCGCACCATCTGGTCGCGGAGCCAGTTGGTCAGAAGCGCCCGCGCGCGACCGGTGCTGATCTCGCCCAACTCAGGCGAAGTCATCGCGGTGCTGAAATGCACAGTCACTTTGGGAAAACATTTCTTTCCGTTCGGGTTAGGGGAAAACGGCAAGCGTCCGGCGCCGCGCAAGTAAGCCGTGATGACTTTGGCCTTCGTTTTGAAAATCAGGAATCCGGTGCCATCGAAAAGTTTCATCAAGTTGCCCGTGCGCGACAGGCGGCCTTCGGCAAACAGCACGAGCCGTCCGCCGCCTTTAAGAAACTCCGCCATCCGCTTGACCGAGTAAGGCGAGCCGGGGTCAATGGGCAAGGTGTAGCGGTTGATCATTATTTTCCGATGCAGCCAGCTCGTCTGCGCCCAGATGCTCGAAGTGGCCATCTTCCAATCCTCATCGAGGCAGACCCAGAGAAACAGCCAATCAATCCAAGAACAGTGATTCGGAATCAAAAGCACCGGGCCGGGCGTTTTCAGCGCGTCCATGTCATAAGCCCGGAAGCGGAACACGACCTGGAGCAAAAAGCGGAAGACAGTTTTCATGGCTTTGGGAAGTGCATCATTGGGGAGTGCGCACTTCAACCAAATTTGCGCCTGTGCATGGCGAATTGTCCTTTGCCCTGTCGGGGCAATTCACTCAGCGCATTCGCCGTGCTTCCGCCTCCATCCGATTTCGGCGAGACAAGCAGCGCATTCGCGTCAATTCGCGTACATCTCGTTTCCCCCTGATTAATTGTTGCGGTACAAGCCGTCTTGCGTACGCCCGAGTTTGACAGCGCTGGATTCAACAGTTGCCAATCGGGAGAAACAGGGTGAGGTTCTAACCATGACTGCGATGAGCGTCTTTCTTATCTGGCTCTGTCTGGCGACGTTGTTCACGTTCGCTTTGAGCCGGTCTGCAGGTTTGACCATGCCACGCCGGGGCTTCTGAACCCGCCGGTTTTCGCGGGACTTTTCGGTTTACCCTCTTACTTCGCTTTCCGCGTCATGCGGGCCAATTCGTCTTCTCCCAGCGGCGCTTTGTGTTTCACGCGGAGGCTTTCGACCCATTCCCGGGCGAAGTCGCGCTGGAGACGCCAGTTGATCGCCGCCGTGATGCCCATCGCGATGAGCGCGCCGAGACTGGCCAGCGCCATGTCTTTGTGCGCGTCCCACTCATCGCCCTGCGTGCCGAGGTAGGCCTGGCCGGCGTCGCCGCCAAACACCACCGACGTTCCCCACTCGAGCAACTCGTAGATCATCGAGGTGGACATCGTCAAGTCGAGCGGCAGGAAATAACCCCAGAACCCGCGCACGTTCACCACGCGCAGAAAAATCTCGCGCACCGGATAAGCGAGCAACAAGCCGTACAAAAAATGAACCACCCGGTCGAAGTTGTTCCGTTCCCAACCGGCGAGGCTGTTGAACGACCGGCCGCTGATCTTCTGGAACCACTCATCGTAAGGCATCTCCGCATAGCTGTAATGCGCGCCCACTTGGTGCAGACACATGAAGATGAACATCAGAGTGTAGGACACACGTGAGAACAACAGCCGGCGATGAAACACCGCCAACAGGACCACGACCACGATGGCCAGCGCGTTCTCCAGAGCCCATGTGTCCCTGTGCCACGGATGGATCGCCAGAGCGACCCACCAGATGCCGAAGAGAATCGCAAGTCTTATCTCGAATGGTTTCGCACGGTTTTAGAAACGCCGTCGTGAACAGATCGGCATTGAGGAAATCCGGATTGGATTGGCCGGCTTTCGCGCCAAACCGATCCAACGTCGGGAATTTCTTGATCGTGATGGCATCCGTTACTTTGAATCCAAATCGGAAATCCTCCGGCACCTGATCTGCCAGGCGTTGGAGGTAATCACTACGGGGGAAATCATAATAGGCCGCGTCCACACAAACCGTTTTGAATACTTCGGCATATTCGCTCAGGCAATCCCTCTGAAAGCGTGTCTTCGCGACCTTGCCACGATACTCGTAACGCGCGGGCGTGTAGAGTTGACCGAGCCAGCCTTCGTATTTCCAACTCGACGTGCCGATGAGCACGCC
>CAZNOE010000620.1:0-4110 GCA_964574525.1 uncultured Bifidobacteriaceae bacterium | reverse complement strand
GGCCAGTGGGGACGCGGCTTCGCGACCTTCAGAATGGCTTTCAGGAACGGATCAGTGGCTTCAACCTCAGTAGGCGTGACTTCGACTTCCGTTCCTTCCGCCAACTTGGCCTCAGGCGGAAGAACGACGACACCATTCTTGACTCTGCCTTTGTAGCTCATACCACTGGCTGATACCCTGGCGTGTTTTGCCGTGTTTGGCAATTCAGTTTCATCCGCCTGTTGCACCGCTTCCTGAAACGGACGGCGTAAGTATTTCCGGCTCGCGGAAAAAGCGATTCCGCGCTTGGCCGCGCTCTATCCGGAATTCAATGGGCTGGCCATTGACGTGACCATCGCTTGCTTCTCGAAAGTTCGTCCTGCTAGAGTTGCGCGCAGATGATCGGCCCTGGCAAGATTGACCCTGCAATTTCCCGAAAACTCGCGCGCGAAATTCGTGAGATCGCTAAACGTGCCCACAACGAGGAAGAGGTTAGGATTCCCGTCGAGGCGGCTCTCAAGCCAGTTCTCAGTCAGCTTGGCATTTCCACGCAGGCCAATTACGAGCAACGCCTGACGATGTTGCAGGGCACGGGCTACGCAGATGCAGTTTATGGGTTCGGCGTGATCGAATACGAGCGACCTGGAAAACTGGCCACGCCCGCCGGGCGCAAGGAAGTCATCGAACAGCTCTCCGAATATCTCGCGAGCAAAGCGCGCGAATCCGCTCCCACCAAACCACATGAAGCCGCCAAGAAGATGATCGGCATCGGCTTGGACGGTGAGCAGGTAATGTATCTGCGCTATTCCTCCTCGCCCAACCGTGCTCGCTTTTTCCAGCCTATCTCGCTGGACACGCAGTTGGAGTTTTTTCAGCCAAAAGGTTTGCGGCGCGGCGGCTTTCAAATCGTCGGCCCGATGCCCGTGGAGGAAGCCAGCGTGGATTGGCTGCTCTACTCGCTGCGTTTCTTTCAGCGCCGCGCCCTTGAGCCTCACGCTCTCGCTGAAGTTTTCGGGCCGGAGGCGAACGTCGCCTCAAACGCCATCAACGCGCTCTATCACAAGATGCTCACTGCAAAGAACCGGCGCGTCGAAATGTTCTTTGCGCAATGGGACATGATCTTTGGCGTGATCTACGGTCAGGAGCTGGAGCGCGGCGATGCTGCGGCCAACGAGCTCGCCAAACTCTACGGCATTACTGACAAGCCTGATTTGAAGAAGCTCTTGTTTGCGGTCCACACGTATTACGTCCTGCTGATGAAGATGCTCGCTGCGGAGTTGATTTCCTTGCAGGAGGGTTCGTGGTTCGCATCGTTCACCGCAGAAATCGAGGCGGCCAGCGAATCCGAATTGAAATCAAAGATCGAACGGCTCGAAGACGGCGGGCTGTTCAAACAATTCAACATCGCCAACTTTCTCGAAGGCGATTTCTTCCGCTGGTATCTCGACGTGTGGGATGCGGACTTGGCGCAAAACCTCCGCCACATCGCAATCGCGCTGCAACAATTCGAGCCGGCCACCGCCACGATTGATCCCGACGCCACGCGCGACTTGCTGAAAAAACTTTACCAATACTTGCTGCCGCGGCGCGTCCGTCACGACTTGGGCGAATACTATACGCCTGACTGGCTGGCGGAACGGCTCATCCGCCAAATGGGCTACGACGGAAATCCCGACAAACGAGTGCTCGACCCCTCTTGCGGCTCGGGGACATTTCTCGCCCTCTGCATCCGCAAGGCATTTGATTTTGCCGACCGCCACTTGATTCGACCTGACGAATTGGTCCAGAAACTTCTCACGAATGTCGTTGGCTTCGACCTGAACCCTCTCGCCGTCATCGCCGCGCGCACCAACTTTCTGCTTTCTCTTGGCACGCTCATCCGGCACGCCACGGGCATCGAGATTCCGGTTTATTTCTGCGATTCGATTCTCACTCCGACGGAATTCGCGCACGAAGGCCAGATTGAGTTCGTCTCGTCGGCGTTGCACGAAGGAGAAATGAAATTGGAGATGCCCGTCAATGGCCGGGTCTGGCACGTGGACACTTCGCAGGGCCGATTCGTTTTTCCGGCGTCGCTGATCGAAAGGGAAAAGATCGAAACGGTTTGTGCGTTGATTGAAGAGTCGGTGCGTGTCGAACGCACGCGCAGCCAATTTTTGGAGAAACTGCGGGCGGTGTTGAAGCACTCTGACGCGAGCGCAGAGAAGTTGGTTGGCGATGTTTTCGACCGCATCGCGCGCCTGAACGCGGATGGAAAAAACGGCATCTGGGCGCGCTTCTTGAAGAATCAATTCGCTCCAGTGTTCATCGGTAAGAACCGATTTGATTACGTCATCGGCAATCCGCCGTGGGTCAACTGGCAAAGCCTCTCGGACTCGTATCGCGACAAGACTTGGAAGCTTTGGGAGCAGTACGGGCTTTTCTCGCTCACCGGCCACGCGGCGCGGCTGGGCGGCGGCAAGAAAGACCTCGCGATGCTTTTCACCTACGCCTGCCTCGACGATTACGTGAAGCCGGGCGGACGCCTCGGCTTCATTATCACGCAAACGCTGTTCAAAACCAAAGGCGCGGGCGACGGCTTCCGCCGTTTCCAACTCGGCAAAGGCGAACACTTCCAGGTTTTGCAGGTGGACGACCTCAGTGACTTCCAGCCGTTCGAGGGCGCGACCAACCGGACGGCCATCGTCTCGTTTCAAAAAGGCAGGCCAACGAAATATCCAGTGCCCTATACTTACTGGCGCAAAAAACCAATGCAGACGATCAGCCTGGATGACGACCTTGACGAAGTGCTGACCAAAGTCGAAACAAAACAATGGCAGGCGCAACCCATCAACCACGCAGAGCCGAACAGCCCGTGGCTGACCGCGCGTCGGAAAGCGCTAAACGCGGTCCAGAAAGCCATCGGCCAGTCGCACTACCGCGCCTATGCCGGATCATGCACATGGGCGAACGGAGTGTATTGGGTGGAAACCACCGGCAAGAACAACGCAGGAGAAGTCATCGCACGAAACCTTCACGACATCGGCAAGCTCAAAGGAATCGAACCAATGGAAGTCGCGCTCGAACCGGATTTGCTCTACCCGCTCTTGCGCGGACGCAACGTGGACCGATGGCTCGCGCAAAGCTCGGCTTGCTTGCTCAATGTTCAAGACGCGAAAGAGCGGCGCGGATATGATGAAGACTGGCTCAAAGACAAATGCCCGCTGACGTACGGCTACCTCCTGAAGTTTGAGAAGCTGTTGCGCCAGCGCTCCGGCTTCCGAAAATATTTCTGCAAGGAAGTCGGCAAAAGCGGGAGGAAGCGACTTGAGCCATTCGCGCCGTTTTACTCCCTCTACAACATCGGCGATTACACGCTCGCTCCATTCAAGGTGTGCTGGCGCGAACAAGCGGAGTTCCTGACCTGCGCTGTTACCGCGAGTGCCAAGGTCGAAGGAAAGAGCAAAGTTGTCATCCCGGATCACAAGTTGATGTTCGTACCACTCCGCGACAATCAAGAAGCCCACTACGTTTGTGCGCTTCTAAACTCCGCTGTGAGCACATTTGTGGTGAAGAG
This sequence comes from uncultured Bifidobacteriaceae bacterium, assembly GCA_964574525.1. Classification (GTDB taxonomy): domain Bacteria; phylum Verrucomicrobiota; class Verrucomicrobiia; order Limisphaerales; family JADLHS01; genus WYBW01. The sequence goes on along the minus strand of CAZNOE010000620.1, from coordinate 575 downwards.
CTACGCGATTGAAACGCAGACTTCGACTCACGTTCTTGAGCACGTGCGGCTGCCGCAGTTCGACGCGAAGGACAAACGTCATCAGCGCTTGGCCGAACTCAGCGACGAGGCGCACGCCCTAACCGCCGAAGCCACAGATGCCGCGCGGAAACGGCTCGCCACCCTCGAAAACGAGATAGACGAAACCGCCGCGGCCGTGTGGGGGATTTCCGACGATGAATTGGGTGACATCCGCTTCAGCCTCGCGGATTTGAAATAATCAGCATGATTCCGCAGTTCAACTCGACGCCTCGTTGCTTTGCGCTGCTCTGATTCGCTTTGCCATGATCACCTTGGCCTGACTGCGTTGTTGTCAGCCGAAGCCAGCTCGTTCGGCAACAGCGCGGTTGCCGTTCCGGTAAGGCCGCACTGCCAGCCGGATGTTCACGTCCACAAGACAGAGCGGTCGATGCTTCGGATGTCGGGCCGGCCCGTCAGTGCCATCGCCATTTGAAATTCCTCGCGGAGAATGTTCACGACCTTCGCCACACCTTCAGCGCCGTTTACGGCCAGACCGTAAAGATAAGGGCGGCCAA
>CAZNOE010000619.1:2497-4111 GCA_964574525.1 uncultured Bifidobacteriaceae bacterium | reverse complement strand
GATTGTGATCAACGGCGGAAAAATCATTGAAGTCAAAGCCGCCGGTAGCGCGCCCGGCACGAGCATCGAAGTCCGGCAACTCTTTTTCAATCTGCCCGCACGACGGAAATTCTTGCGCACGGAGGAAACCGAAGCGGCGCACATCCAGCATTATCTGACGCTCGCAGCGTTGGCGTTTCCCGAAGTTGCCTTCACATTTCAGAAAGACGGACGCGCGGTCTGGCAATTGCCCGCGCAAGGGTCCGGCGCGGAAATCGGCGAACGGTTGCCGGCATTGCGCGAGCGGCTGCGGGCGCTGATGGGGGACCTGAAACTGTTGCCCGTGGATTTTTCCGTCGCGCTGACGGAAGATGCGGAGCCGGAAGAATCGCCATCGTTTGAAAACGCGCAGCCAGCCGATCCGAACTTCCCGTCACCGGTCACCCGTCACCCGTCACTCCGCGTTTGGGGTTTCATCGGTTCGCCCGGCGTGTCCCGCGCGACGCGGGATGACCAGCACGTCTTCGTGAATCGTCGCCCGGTCGAGAATCGTGGCATCAACTTCGCGTTGCTCGAAGGCTACCACACCGCGCTGATGAAAGGCCGTTACCCGATCTGCTGTTTGTTTCTGGAAATTGATCCCGCAGCGGTGGACGTGAACATTCATCCCGCCAAACGCGAAGTGAAGTTTCATCGCGAAGCCGATGTGCGTCGGTTCATGGCGCAGGCGGTGCGGGAGACGCTTCTCAGATTCCATTCCATCCAACCGAAACCGGAAAACATCCAACATCCAACATCCAACATCCAACGCCCAACGCCTCCCACCCCGCCCGTAATCACGATTCCGGGGACGGAGAAAGCGCCGGAGCCTGTGGAGTTGCCGAGCTTCACGCCGTCGCTCCCCCAGCGGCCGGCAATGTTTCCCGGCCTGCCCGAACAGCGCCCGCTGAAAATGGGTTTTGCATCCACAATTCAAACGCCACAAACCGAAAGTCCCGCATCACGCATCACGCATCACGCTCCGCCGGCTCACTCACCCACTCACCCACCCACCCACTCACTCGGCACCGAGCCCACTCCGCTGCTCCGCGTCCCGCTCCGTCTCGTCGGCGTCATCGGCAGGCTCTACGCGGTGCTCGAGTCGGACCGCGGCTTGGTATTGCTCGATCAGCACGCAGCGCACGAGCGCGTCTTGTTTGAGCAAATGCTCGAACGGCTGGAGCGCAGTGTGCAGTCGCCGTCACAAAAACTGTTGCTGCCGGAAACCATCGAGCTGGCGCCGCGCGACGCGCAGTTTTTGCGCGAGCAATTGCCGGCACTGACACGGCTGGGCGTTGGCTTGAGCGAATTCGGTGAGCAAACATTCCTCCTCGACGCACTGCCACCATTCGTGAAGGTGTCCGACCCGCGTCGGTTCGTAGTGGATCTCGTGGACGAACTCAAAGCCGTGGGGAAGGAGGTCAACAGTGTGCGGCTGGGCGAACATACCGTGGCCAAGACCGTTTGCCGCCACGCCGTGAAGGCGAATGACCCGCTCGCTGGCCGCGAACTGGAGAATCTCGTCGAGGACCTGCGCCGCTGCGCGATGCCCTACACGTGTCCGCATGGACGACCAACGTTGATCGAAATGAATTA
>CAZNOE010000619.1:0-2397 GCA_964574525.1 uncultured Bifidobacteriaceae bacterium | reverse complement strand
CAAAAAATCCAGGCCGCCGCGCGCCAGTTACTCGGACTCATCAACACGAAGCTGAACGTTGAAGCCCTGGCCGGAGCGGTTTTGCCGGCCGTTTCGACCCACACCGTCGCCCATCGTCGCGCGAACCAGCCGTTTGGCGACGGCCACGGTGAAACCGGATTCTTCGCCAGATTCAACGGCCAGGTGCTCGTCGCGGACAACAATGAAAAAAATCGCGACATGCTTTCGCGCCGCCTGCAACGCCAGGGGATGAAAGTGGAAATCGCCACTGGCGGACGGCAGGCTTTGGAATTGGTCCGCCACCGGCCTTTCGACGTCGTCCTGCTAAACACCATGATGCCGGAATTGGACGGCTTCCGCGTCTTGCAGCAAATGAAAGCCGATGCGCAGACGCGCCACATCCCGGTCATCATGATTTCCGCGATTGATGAGTTGGAAAGTGTCATTCGCTGCATTGAAGCCGGCGCGGAGGATTACCTGCCCGAGCCGTTCAACCCCACTCTGCTGCGCGCCCGTATCAGTGCCTGTCTCGAAAAGAAATCTCTCCGTGAGGCCGAGCAACAGCATCTGAGCACGATCGAGGAGACACAGCAGCGCCTCGCCGCGGAATTGGGCGAGGCCGCCCACTACGTCCGATCAATTTTCCCGCCGCCGTCCGAAACTCCCCTGCGCATTGACTGGAAATACCAGCCGTCCACGGAACTGGGCGGCGATGCGTTCGGTTACCATTGGATTGACCCGGATCACTTCGCGGTTTACCTGCTCGACGTCTGCGGCCACGGCGTCGGCGCCTCCCTGCTCTCTGTAACCGCGATCAACGTCATCCGCTCCGGTTCGCTGGCCAAAACGGATTTCCGCGACCCGGGCGCGGTGCTCTCCGCGTTGAACAACGCGTTCCCGATGGAGAAGCAGAACAACATGTATTTCACGCTGTGGTACGGCGTCTATCACGCGCCGACCCGGACTCTGCGCCATGCCAGCGGCGGGCATCCTCCGGCGTTGTTGCTCACGCCCAGGGCCAACAGCATGGCCGCGAGCGAACGGTTGCGTTCGCCCGGTCTCATCGTCGGCGGGATGGAGGACTTGATTTACGGATCGCAATCGTGCCACGTCCCGCCCGGCGCGCAGTTGCTGGTGCTGTGCGACGGCTGCTATGAAATCCGCGACGCGGTCGGCCAGGTGATGGAGTTCGACGAGTTTGAGAAATTCATGCAGGCGGGCGGCACGCAACCAGACGGCTTGGAGAAGCTTTTGAACTGGGTGCGGGAGCGTCATGGCGATGGCCCGTTGGACGACGATCTTTCCATCGTGCGCATCCAGTTCTGAACATGGACGACCAGCTCACCTTGCGGGTCAAGAACGCCTTCGCTGAGATTCCGGCCGCCAACGAGGCCGCGTCGCGCTGGCTCGCCGACCGCAACTCATCGCCCGCCGCCGACTACCTCGCCAACCTCGCCATCGAGGAACTCGTCTCCAATTGCATCAAACACGGCTACGACGACAAGGGCGAACATATCATCGAGATCACGCTGAAACTTTTCGCCAACGAACTGGTGCTGACCGTGACGGACGACGGGCATCCATTTAACCCGCTCGAATTGCCTGAGCCAGACACCAACCTGCCCATCGAGGATCGTCCGATCGGCGGACTGGGAATTCACCTGCTGCGGAAAATGTCGGACCGCATGGAATACGAGCGAAACGATGGAAAGAACCAGATCACTCTCCGCAAGTCGCTTGGCTCCCAACCGTCGAACTGAAACCATGAACCTCGAATTCACCGAACTTTCCAATGGCGTCCGCCTCATCAAGCTCGACGGCCATCTCGACACAGCGGGCGTGGGCACAGTGGAGACGCGGTTTTACGCGCACTGTGGCGGCGACAAACGGCGCGTGCTCGTGGACCTGTCGGCCACGGGCTTTGTCGGGTCGCTCGGCATCCGCATGTTACTGCAAGCCATCAAGACCGTATCCGCCCGCGGTGGCCGATTGCTCATGCTGAATCCCGTTCCCATTGTGGGCTCTGCGCTCGACATTTCTGGTCTGGGCCAGTTCGTCCTGCGCGGGACCGAAGCGGAGGCTTCCGCCGCTCTGCTTCAATCCGGGAAATAATCGGCTGGCGTTCGCGGATGCAACTCATCATCCTGAACCAGAATCACAACTCGTCGCAGAACCCGTGAGCACACTTACGATCAACCTCCACCAGAAAAGCAATGCCGCTGGCCAGCCCGAAGTCACGCTCGCGCTCGATGGCAACCTCGACAACTCCACGGTCGCCCGCCTGGAAGCGAAATTGACGCCGACCCTTGCCGCCCGCCCCGCGCAACTCATCTTCGACCTCGCGGCGCTCAAATTCGTGACCAGCGCCGGCATCCGCCTGTTCTTCATGGCGATGAA